>JAFSDN010000013.1 GCA_017436245.1 Clostridia bacterium | reverse complement strand
GCGATTCTCGGAGAAGAATCGCCGCTACATTTGGTTGCGTTACCACACCCGTGGGGCAAACTGGAGCTGGCCTGCGTTATATTTGACTTGGGGTTCGCCTTCAATCAGTGGAAGTGCATATTTTATGAATTGGTCGGTAACGCCAAAGCCGTCGGTTGAAATCATTTCCTGAGGGATTTTCTTTTCTACATTGGCAATTTGGCGGACGTCATAGGGAACAATTTCGATTTTGTAAGGGTTGTCCGAAATACGCTTGAAGCCCGGAACAACTCCGGTGAGACCCGTGCAGGCAAAGTCAACACCTTTATATCCTGCATCAAAGGCTTCGTTTACGTCGCAAAGAGATGCGCCGCTTGCCCAGCATCTTTGCAGGGTGCTCAGCTCGATTGAACGTACCTTCAGCCCCAAATCAGAGGCAATGCTGTTGCGGATAATCTGACCCACTCCGCCCAGAGCTGCGTGACCGAATCGGTCATGCTCTTTTTGCATGGATTTGATGTTTTCCATTATATAGTTGCCCTCTTTGTCGTGGATGCCTACGGAAACGGCAATCATAACTGTTTCTTGTTCTTTGCTGACCTTTTCGACCTTGGCGAGAAAGGCATCAAAGTCGAAGTCAACTTCGGGCAGGCAAATAACATCTGCAGCCTGTGTTGAGTCATCATTGGCAAGTGCTGCCGCGGCGGTAAGCCAGCCTGCGTTTCTGCCCATGGCTTCAAGGACAACAACCGACGGCATACTGTAAACCTCGGTATCTTTTTTTAGCTGTCTCAGTGAATTTGCAATGAATTTTGCCGCTGAGCCGTAACCGGGGGTATGGTCGGTGAGTGCAAGGTCATTGTCAATGGTTTTTGGAACACCGATAACTCTCACATCTGAACCGATTTCATCGGCATAGCGGCTCATTTTGTCAACGGTGTCCATAGAATCGTTGCCGCCGATACAGAAGAAATAGCCGATGTCATATTTTTTGAAAATTTCAAAAATTTTTTCATAAAATTCTCTGTCTTCTTCAAACTTCGGAAGCTTTTTGCGGCATGAGCCCAAATATGACGAAGGAGTTTGTTTGAGTAAATCAAGAAGCCCGTCCTCTTTGAATTTTTCAAGGGGAACAATGCGTTCCTCTGCAACACCCTCAATGCCGTAAAGACCGCCGTAAACCTTGCCGATTTTGTCTGCATGGTCAAAGCCGCCTTTGATTACGCCTGCCAGAGAAGAATTAATAACGGCTGTGGGGCCGCCTGACTGAATTACCAATAAATTTTTCAAATGGAACACTCCTTCGTGAACTTATAATCTAATTTCATTTTATTATATCATATTTTCAGTTTTTTGCAACTCCAATATTAAACAATAATTTGACACTGCTGTTAGAATATGTTATAATTTTTACACAAAGGAAGGAGAAAAGTGATGAAAGCGGTGATAACAGGTGCCAGCACGGGACTCGGACGTGATATGGCAAGAAATTTGTATGCACGGGGATTTGAGCTTATTCTGGTTGCACGTTCTGCCGAACTTCTTGCAAAACTCAGGGAGGAGCTGGGCGGAAAGCCAAGAATAATCAGTCTTGACCTTTCAAACGAAGAAAACTGTCGTGAGCTTTACCGCATGACAAAGGAAGAAAATATAGACATTCTGATTAACAATGCGGGTTTTGGAAGCTATGGGTTGTCTTCGGAGGTTGACATTGAAACAGAGCTTAATATGATTGACCTTAACATTAAATCGGTTCATATTCTGACAAAACTGTTTGTTGCGGATTTTGAGGAGCGGAATTATGGATATATTATGAATGTTGCATCCATTGCGGCGTTTCTTTCGGGACCGCTGATGTCGACATATTATGCCACAAAGGGCTATGTCCTGAAGTTCAGCACGGCTTTATACGAAGAATTGCGAAGAAAGAAGAAAAATGTTCATATATCTGTGCTATGTCCGGGGCCTGTGGATACCGAGTTTAACGAGCGTGCCGGAGTGCGTTTTCTGATTAATGGGCGCAGCAGTAAATTTGTTGCGGATTATGCAATCAAAAAAATGCTGAAAAATAAGCTATTGATAATTCCCGGCATTGAGATAAAGTTGGGAGCGTTTTTTCAGAGGCTTGTACCCACAAAAATGTTGCTGAAAATTTGTTACAGGCTTCAAAGCTGCAAAAGATAAACATAGTGAGTTCGAAACCATCCTCACTTAAATAAAAACTAAGGAGAAAAATTCATGAAAGAAATAAATAAAGTTCGATTTATGGTACAATCTGCGGCCATTGCCGCAATTTATGTGGTTCTGACCCTTTTGACCAATGTGTTTGGTTTGGCAAACGGGGTAATACAAGTACGTTTTTCTGAGGCAATGACTGTTTTGCCGTGCATAATGCCTGCGGCAATACCGGGGTTGACAATCGGTTGTCTGATTTCAAATACCCTGACCGGTGCCATGGCTCTTGATATTATTTTTGGAAGTTTTGCAACCTTGATTGGTGCAGTATTCACTTATATGCTGAGAAAATATCGTTTTCTTGCACCGTTGCCGCCAATAGTTTCAAATACTGTTATAATACCCTTTGTTCTTGCCTATGTGTATAAATTTGAAGGCTCGGTGTGGTATTTTATGATTACTGTTGGGATTGGTGAAATTATTTCATGCGGCGTCCTTGGAGGATTGCTGCTGCTGACTTTGAGGCGGTTGCCAAAAATGTTTTAATGAAAAAACCCACCGTAATTGGTGGGTTTTGTTTGTTATTTTAAAATGTAAACCTTAACCTGACGTCTGCCGAAGTTCAAAGCTTCCTGTCTTGTGTTGAAGCACAGGTCAATGCGGTTTCCTTTGATTGCGCCGCCTGTGTCTGCCGCAACGGCTGTTCCGTAGATGAATGAGCCGTCAGCGGTTTCGATGTAAAGTCTGCTACCCAAGGGGATAATACTTGGGTCAACGGCAACAACTCCGTATACCGCTCTTGCACCGGTTGCTGTTATTCCGTAACCGGGATGGGAGGGGCTTTTTCCGCAGCTTGAAGCATCATAACCTGTTGCATTCAATGTGAGAACCCTGCTGTATGCAAGATTTCCGCTACGTGATGTCTTGACTGAACCGTTGCCTGATTTTGCTGATGCAACAACAGGAGCCGATTTCTTTGTACCGATTTCGGTGATGTGTTCAATTGCTTCAACCACAACTGTTTCTTCAATCTTTTTTCTTGAAACCTCAACACCGTCTTCGTAATAAACCTTGTATGAAACGGTTTTTTCACCGGGTTTACCTTGCTGTATGGTCTTTTTCTTTCCCTTTGCAAGTGAAGAATTTGTACGCTCGGTACTGTCAAAAGGAATTTCTTCGCTTACGGTCTCGGTTTTTTCTTCGGTGTGGATGAGGGTTATGTTTGTGTTGGCCTCAATTGACTGGTCTAGCGCAGGAGAAATTTTGTCGCTTTCTTTGTAGTCATAACCATATTCATCCAAAAGAGCACCGGTTGTTGTTGCAAGGGTCATATGTTCTTTTGTAACACCCTTGTCCGTAACCGTGACCTTGTAGGCTCTTTGTATCTCTATTTTCATGTCATCTTCCAACAGGGTTCTGGGAAGAACATTCATTTTATCCTTTGCTCCGAGAACTATTCCTTCTGCTGAAAGAATGTCTTCAACGTATGTCGCTTTTGTTGTAACTGTTTTTCCCGCATTATCGCCATCAAAAATCATTACGGTTGTTCCTGCTGAAAGAACAATGTTGAGTGCAATTGCTGCCGCAGCAACAACTCCTGTTGAAGAAAGGATAATTGCTCTTGTTTTTGATGTGAAAGTGTGAGTTGAAAAATTAAGTTTACTCAAACCTGATACGGTAATGCGTTTGGCTGATGAGGACATTTTAACTATTCTATCCTTCAGTCCATTTAGCATCAAATCACCTCTGCTTTTTAATTTTTTTGGTAACATTTTCTTGACGTTACATGGTCTATTATACACAAAAAATACCCCCAAAGTCAAATTTGATTATCCTTTGTGAGGTCAAATTAACCCTTTTCAGTCCGTGAAAGGGGTCCTCAAAAGGTGAATCATTTCAAAATCCCCCCGTTTCCTCTCGTTTTCTCCCGTTTCCTTTGGGGTGGAACAAAAATTTACAAAATTTTACAAAAATAATTTCTATTGCTTTTCTGTGAGAAATTTGGTATAATAATAGGCGCTTAAATACTTTATATTTAGGTGAGATATATAGAAGTATTATAAAAACGTTAATTATAATAATACTAACAATTTATATTTACAAGGAGAGTATAATGATGAATAGAATCTTATCTATTGTATTGATAGTTGTGATGACGTTATCGTGTACAACAACGGCTATTGCCAATGCGGAGGATGAAATTACAGTTTTAATTGGCGATTGGAAAGTAGAATTTGATGTTCCACCAACTACAATTAATAATAGAACAATGGTTCCTCTACGTACAATATTTGAAGCATTGAATGCAAGTGTACAATGGAACGATGCAACTAAAACAGTTGTGGCAGACAGAAAAGGAACTCATATTGAAATGACAATAAACACCCCAAAAATTATTGTGGATAATGAGGAAAAAATGTTGGATATTGCACCTGTTTTAATTAATGATAGAACCTTTGTTCCGGTTAGAGCTATAAGTGAAGCATTTGGCTTTAAAGTTAATTGGTTAGAGGAAACACAAACAGTCATAATAAACAAAGAGTATTCCGAAAAATCAGCTTTTGACATTCTAAAAGAGTGCATTGTATCAAACGGGGAACGTATTGCAAATACCTTTTGGTTAACTGGTTATGAAGACAAGATATCAGCTTATGGAGCGCTATATTTGTGCGATTATGACAGAATTACTTTATCTGTTGCATATAATGATAGAAATGAATCTATTTCAAAAGCTGTATGTTTTTACAACGATGGATACACTCCTGTGTATCAGTATACGTTATCTAATGCGAGTGGAACATATGAAATGTTGGGGACTTTTGACCCATATACTTATGAATTTATTGAAACGCAAAGCACAGTAGGTTCAAATTACTCTGAAAAGACTAACAAAGAATTAATCAACGCTCTTGAACTTTTTGATCATTTTCTTAACGAGCTTAAAATAGGTGTTAAGTTACGTGATTTAGGCATAAAATATACGCCTTTAACAGGTGTGCGCAGTTTGCTTCCAGGGATGTATGTTTTAAAACCTTTTGAATGATATAATAGATTTTTGAAATAAAACTGAAGTACCTGAAATCTATAATAAAAAGAAATTATAAATAATTTTTTTGAAGGATTATATATTAATATGAAGAAAACGATAATTCATTCTTATGAGAGGCTTGACGATTTGCAGACAAAGACAAACCTGCACCTTATTCAGAATCCCAAATGGTTTTGTTTTGGGGTGGATGCTGTTTTGCTTGCGGATTTTGCCTCGGCATCAATAAAGGTTCATGCGGAGGTTCTTGATTTGTGTTGCGGCAATGGGATTATTCCCTTGTTACTTACGGAAAAATCGGCGGCAGACAGAATAACGGGTCTTGAAATTCAGGAGCCTGTTGCGGAAATGGCATCAAGAAGTGTTGAATGGAACGGACTTTTGGACAGAGTTAAAATTGAATGTGGCGACCTGAAGGAAGCGGATGCGATTTTTGGCAAGGAGTCGTTTGACAACATAACCTGCAATCCTCCGTACAAGGAAAACAACGGAGGTCTCAAAAATGCAACTGATACGATGACAATTGCAAGGCATGAGATTCTTTGCAACCTTGAGGACATAATTTCGGTTTCGGCAAAATGTTTGAAGCCATACGGAAAGTTGTGTATGATTCACCGTCCCGAAAGGCTCATTGATATAATATGTCTTATGAGAGCGGCGAGAATAGAACCCAAAAGGCTGAAATTTGTTCACCCGTCACCGTCAAAGACTGCAACCATGATTTTGATTGAGGGGGCAAAGTTTGGTAAACCAAAGCTGTTTTTGGAGCCGCCTCTTTACGTACATGACGAAAAGGGAAATTACACGGAGGAAATTAACCGTATTTACGGAAGAACCTCCGGTTGACAGAAAGGTGGAAAGATTGTGAAAGGCACACTTTATTTATGTCCGACTCCCATAGGAAATCTGAAGGATATAACCATGCGTACTCTTGAGGTTTTGAAGTCGGTTGATTTGATTGCGGCAGAGGACACAAGAAACACGCTGAAGCTGCTCAATCATTTGGAGATTAATGTTCCCATGACCAGCTATTATGAGCATAACAAGGCGCAAAAGGGCGGAGTTTTGATTGAAAAGCTCAATTCGGGCTGTTCGGTTGCTCTTGTTTCCGATGCGGGAATGCCTGCTATTTCGGACCCCGGTGAGGATTTGGTGCGGCTTTGCATTGATGCGGGAATTGAGGTTGTTCCTTTGCCAGGAGCATCGGCTTTTACCTGTGCTCTGGTTGCATCGGGGATGCCAACGGGCAGATTTTCCTTTGAGGGCTTTTTGACAACAAACAAAAGGAATCGCAGAATTCACCTTGAAGAAGTGAAGGATGATACAAGAACGTTGATTTTTTATGAAGCACCTCACAAGCTCCTTTCAACACTGAAGGATATGCTTGAATATTTTGGAAACCGTGAAATTGTTCTTGCAAGAGAACTGACAAAAAAGTTTGAGGAATTCTATCGGACAACCATTTTGGATGCAATTGAAAGATATGAAGAAACACCGCCAAAGGGTGAGTTTGTTCTTATTATAAAAGGAAAAGATGCAGAAGAGCTTGAGCAGCAACAACGTATAAATCAGCCGACTCCCGAAGAACTGATTGGAAAATATGCGGCAGAGGGCTTGCGTGGCAAGGAGCTTGTGAACAGGATTGCCGAGGAGTTGAAGCTTCCAAAAAGAGAGGTTTATGACTTGTATATAAAAATGAAGGACAAAGTGTAATAAGTTCTTATTTTATTTAACAACAATTCATATTTTATTAACATATAGGAAGTAATATAGAGACAGATACATATATAAAGGAACGGAGGATGTCGGATGGGCAAATTGGTTTTTATTGTTGATGATGAAAAGAATATTTGTGAGCTGATTCGGTTATATGTTGAAAAAGAAGGTTTTTCAACCTGTATAGCATATGACGGAGAATCGGCCGTGGAAAAATTTAATGAGTATAAACCGGATATTGTTTTGCTTGATATAATGCTTCCTAAAAAAGACGGTTGGCAGGTTTGCCGTGAAATACGCGCAGTTTCGGATACACCCATAATTATGCTTACCGCCAAGGGAGAGCTGTTTGACAAGGTTCTGGGACTGGAGCTTGGAGCGGATGATTATGTTGTGAAGCCCTTTGAACCCAAAGAGCTTATTGCAAGGGTTAAGGCTGTTCTGAGAAGAACGGGCAGCAATGTGGGTGACGGAAGCAATACAAACGAGCTTTGTTTTGACGGAATACGAATCAATCATGATACCTATGAAGTTTATCTGGGCGACACTCTTCTTGAAATGCCGCCAAAGGAATTTGAACTTCTTTACTTCCTTGCAAGCAACAAAAACCGTGTGTTTACCAGAGACCAGCTGCTTAACGAAATATGGGGATATGAGTTTTACGGTGATTCACGAACCATTGATGTACACATAAAGCGAATACGTGAGAAGATTGAAGCCGGAAAAGATGAAAATTCAACATGGCAGCTGAAAACAATCTGGGGTGTTGGATATAAATTTGAGGTTAAGGCATAATAAGAAAGTGGAGAGCTCCTATGAGAAAAACAATATTTGCAAAGGTCTTTCTTAATAATATAATTATAATTACGGTCAGCTTGTTTGTTCTTACAATTTCGGGCGGATGGGTTTTGATGGACTCCCTTGCTGATGAGCGGGATTCCACCGTTGAAGAAAGTGCCCATGCCATTCAGAAATTTCTTGAGAGCGGTATCCCGCCACGTCAGGTTGAGGATTTTTTGTACGGAATCTCACAGAGCAGTAATAAAAACATTTTGCTTGTTAATACCAAGGGTGAAATAATGCTTGCTTCGGTTAATGAGCAGCTGTATAACAAAGGTGTTCAAAGTGTACCACGAAAAGAGTGCGGTGATGTGTTCAAGGGCATGACGGTCAAAAGCGAAGGAACCCTTGGCGGTGTATACAAAAAACCCATGATAACATATCAGTACCCTTATGTGTCGAGGCAGATAAATCAGATAACCGGTGCGATTATTATCAGTATGCCTGCGCATATTGTTGAGGAATCTCAGGCAAGGTTGTTTGGTATGATTCTTCTCACCATTGGGCTTGTTGTTTGTCTTGCACTTGTGCTTTCGTATGTACTTTCACGAAAAATTTCAAGACCCATTCACAAAATTGGTGTTTCGGTCAGAAACTTTGCCAAGGGCGACTTGTCCAGCCGGGTTGCAATATCGGACAAGGACAGCAACATAACGGAAATACAGGAGTTGGCAAATACCTTTAATGATATGGCTTTTCATACCGAAAAGGCTGAGGAGATACGTAACAGCTTTATTTCGGATGTTTCCCATGAATTGCGCACGCCCATGACCACAATCGGCGGTTTTGTTGACGGCATTATGGACGGAACAATTCCTGCGGAAAGACATAATGATTACCTTGCCATTGTCAAGGAGGAAGTGACAAGGCTTGCGGCTCTGGTAAATTCCTTTTTGGATGTGACCCGAAGCGACAATGCAAAGAGCAACCTTGAAGTTTCGAATTTTGACATAAACGAGGTTGTGCGGAGAACCGTTATTAATCTTGAAAGCGAGATAATCAAAAAGGAGATTCTTGTTGACATTGTTTTTGAGGTTGACCCATGTTATGTTAAGGCGGACAAAAATCTTATCCGAAGCGTTATGAGCAATCTCATGGAAAATGCTGTTAAATTCACCAATCAAAAGGGAAATATAAGAATTACGCAAAAAATTTATCAGCATGAGGTTTTTGTTTCGGTTTACAATACGGGATGCGGCATTGCCGAGGAAGATAAGCCTTTTATTTTTGAAAGATTTTACAAGGCGGACAAGTCACGTTCTGTTAACCGTCAAGGTACGGGGATTGGATTATATCTTGTGAAGGATGTTCTTAGCAGACACGGCAAAAAGATTACGCTTCAGAGTGAAGAAGGCAAATATGCTGAATTTACCTTTTCGCTTGAACGGGGCAAGGATGTTTAAAGGTTAAAAAGTTTTTTAAAATTTATTCATAAATTCTTAATATATAGTTGTTATATTTGAATTAAAGAATGATTTATAATGAGAGGAAGTGGCATTGTATGAATACTTTTGATGAAAATAGATTTCAAAACGATGAACTGGAGAATAAACCGGAAAATAGCTTTTCGGACACACCTGAAACAAATGAAGTGCCTGAGGCGCAGAATGAATATAACGGATGGGAAGCATCGCCATATATCAGAGAATATTCGGCGGGTTCGGAGATTGCAGAGCCGGTGCAGGAGATTTATGAGCCTGTATACACTGAGTCGTCTGATACCTTTACAATTGAAACTGATGAGCCTGCTCCCGAACATAACGGAGCTTTGATAAACGAAACCGTAAAGAAAAAGGGAATTAAAAAATACGTTGCGGTTATTGTTGCGGCAAGTGTTGTGAATCTGGCAGTTTTGGGCGGTATGTTTTTTGTGGGCTACAAGCTGGGAACAAAAGAGCTTGATATGCCATCGAAGTTTCATGATGCGGAAAAGAGCAAGGAAAATGTTCTGGGAATTCTTGGTGAAGATTCGAAAGATGAAAACACTTCAGGAGCAAAAAAGACGGTTGTTCAGGGCGAGGAGCTTTCAACAGTTGAAATTTCAAAGAAGGTTGGTCCTGCGGTTGTGGGTATAACAAGCAAGATTGAAAGTGCTGCAAGCTTTTTTGGCGGCCCGGCATATGCTGAAGGTACAGGGTCGGGCATTATTATTACCGGTGACGGCTATATTGTCACCAATCATCATGTTATCGAGGGGGCAACAGCTGTTTCGGTGACATTGAACACAGGTTCAGAGTATGAGGCAAAAGTGATTGGAGCAGACTCTCGAACCGACCTCGCTGTTCTCAAAATCTCTCCTAATGAACAATTGACGGTTGCCGAGCTTGGTGATTCGTCTGTTGTCGAGGTCGGCGAAAGGGCCGTTGCAATTGGTAATCCTCTGGGTATGGAGTTCTTTGGAAGTACCACTCAGGGTATTATCAGTGCAAAGAACAGAACAATCACTGTTGACAATAAAACAATGAGCGTTTTGCAGACAGATGCTGCAATCAACGAAGGTAATTCGGGCGGTGCGCTGGTGAATGCATACGGCAAGGTTATAGGAATTAACGCCGTTAAGATTTCGTCATCAACAGTTGAGGGTATGGGTTTTGCAATTCCCATTTCCGAGGCAAAGCCCATTCTTACCGACTTGATTCAATATGGTTATGTTAAGGGCAGACCGGTTATTGGTATTTCAAGCCGTGATGTCACTGAATATATGGCACAGCGTCAGAACTGGCCCATGGGTGTTCAGGTTATGGAGGTTATGATTGGAACCGGTGCTGAAATTGCAGGTCTTCGTCAGGGCGACATCATAACCAAGGCTGACGGCAAAGAGGTCAGAACCGTTGATGAGCTTAACAAGATTAAAAACGGTCACAAGCCGGGCGAATCATTGCAGCTTGAGGTTTATAAATATGAAACAGGTTTGAAGACCAATGTTTCGGTCAGACTCGGTGAGGAACGTCCGGAATAATGGTTTTGGAGAATAAAAAAATAAGGGGCACACAGCCCCTTATTTTTTTAGGTTTTTTATCAAATGTTGGGGTTTAGTACAAAAAGGATGTTTCGACTACGCTCAACATGACCTTGTACCGCTAAGTTCTGTCATTCTGAGCGCAGCGAAGACTCTTTACAAAGTATTTACCCCAACATTTGTTATAGAACCTTTTTTATACAATACCTTCTTTTATGCTTCGAATTTTGTTGTGCCGCCGATGATTGTTTTCTGAACCTTGAATTCACCGTCGGTAATGACGATGTCGGCATCCTTGCCGATGTCAAGCGAGCCCTTTGTTTTTTCGATACCGATTGTTGTTGCGGGATTCAATGAAGCACAGTTCACACATTCCCAGAGGGGGATTGATGAATTTGTGTACAGGTTCCATACGCCCTTGCTGAGAGGAAGAACACTTCCGGCAACGGTTCCGTCTTCAAGACGGCAAACAACGTCACGGTAGATTATTTTCTGACCGCCAAGAGTGTATTCACCCATGGGAAGTCCACCTGCCGGCAGACAGTCGGTTATGATACAGAGCTTTCTTTCCTTGAGCTTCCAGAGAATGTCATAGAACACGGGAAGAACGTGGAAGGTATCGGCAATAAGCTCACAGCTTGCTTCGGACTTGAGAGCCGCTGTTACACAGCCGGGAGCACGGTGAGCAATGGGTGTCATTGCATTGAAAAGGTGTGTTGCGTGGGAAACACCTGCCTGAGTTCCCTTCATTGCGGTATCGTAATCTGCCGATGTGTGACCCATTGAAACAACAACATCTGTGTCACGGCAGATTTCACGGATTGCTGCAAAATCCTCGGTGTCCTCCTCGGGAGCGAGGGTAATTATTTTGATTATGTCGGCATATTCCTTGACAAATGCCGCATCAGGCTTGAGTATGTATTTGGGGTCCTGCGCACCCTTCTTTGCCATACTGATGAAAGGACCTTCGGCGTGACAGCCAAGAATGGTACTTCCGTCCCATGTTTTACTTTCTTCCTTCAAATCACGGCAAACATCAAGTGCCTTGCGGATTACCTTCATATCCTCTGTCATTGTGGTGGGTAGATAGCCCGTTACACCGTTTGCCAACAGACCCTTTGAAATTGTGCGTATGCTTTCTTCTTTGCCGTCACACACATCCTTGCCAAGATAGCCGTGAATGTGAATGTCAATGAGGCCGGGCGCAACGTAACCGCCCTTTGCGTCAATTGTTTCAATTCCATCGGGAAGTTGGTCAGCAGGCAAAATGCCTTCTATTACATTTGAATAAAGCAGAGCACAGTTTTCAACTATGCGGTCTTTGAGAATTATTTTTCCGTTTACTATTGCTTTCATCAGATTATCCTCCAATTTGTAATATATAACTATTCTATCAAATTGGTCTGAAAATGTAAAGATGTATCAATAAACAAAGTGATAAAAATACACAAAAAAGTGACTAATGTATAAAACTATACATTAGTCGGGCGGGGAGTTGCAAAGGCTGCAAGATGCTTGTCCATGCTGACCTTTGTGAAAATCCATTTTCCGTTACGGTATTCAAGCTCCGAGACAGAGGCATTTGTCACCCATGGAATATTTTTCATTTCATCAAGTGAACCTGTCTGCACAATGCTTTGTGTAACACGGATTGGAGTTGCATGAGTTGCAATTGCAACGGTTTTTCCGTCGTTTTCCTTTGCGATTTGGGTCAGTGCGGAGAAAACACGTTCTGCAAGCTCGGCTACAGATTCGCCCTCGGTGCATTTTGCGTTTCCAATGTCGTTGAGCCATAGTGAATAGTCATTTTTGTGGGCTTTGGTTATTGTGTCAAAGGCTTTGCCTTCCCATTTGCCGGCATAGATTTCACGCAGATTTCTGACAGGAATTATTTCGGTTTTGAAAATGTCCGAAATGCAACGTCCTGTTTCAAATGCCCTTGACAAATCGCTGGCATAGACCTTTGAGATGTTATAGTTTTCTTTCAGGTATTGTGCAGTCAGCTTTGCCTGACTGATGCCAACCTCTGTCAGCTGTGCATTTGTGTGTCCTGCAAAGTATTCTTCAAGATTAGCCTGACTTTGACCGTGGCGTACCATAATCAATGTTGTCATTGAGATGCCTCCATAAGTTTTTTGTTTAACGTAACAGCCACATCTGATAAATTAATCTTTCATTAATGTAACAAGAACGGCTTTTTGTGCATGAAGACGATTTTCGGCTTCGTCAAAGATTTCGTTTGCGTGAGCTTCAAAAACCTCGGCGGTGATTTCTTCTTCACGGTGTGCAGGCAGACAATGAAGAACCATTGCATCGGCTTTTGCCACGCTCATGAGCTTTGAATTTATCTGATAACCTTCAAATGTCTTTTTGCGCTCTGCAATTTCTGATTCCTGACCCATTGATGCCCATACGTCTGTAACAAGGATGTCAGCATCCTTTGCGGCTTCCTCAACCAATTCGGTGCAGAGAAAATCGCCTGTTTCCGATGCCCACTTCATCAAATCTGCATCGGGTTCATATCCCTTGGGGCAGGCAATTGCAAAGCTCATACCCATTTTGATTGCACCCACAAGCAACGAGTTTGCCATGTTGTTGCCGTCGCCAATGAAGCACATCTTCAGGTTCTTGAAGGTGCCCTTGTGCTCACGGATTGTCATAAGGTCGGCAAGAACCTGACAGGGATGACAGTAATCGGTGAGGCCGTTGATGATGGGAATTGAGCCGTACTTTGCCAAATCTTCAACTTCGCTTTGTGCAAAGGTACGAATCATAATTCCGTCAAGATACCTTGAAAGCACTCTTGCTGTGTCCTGAACGGGTTCGCCCCTGCCGATTTGCAGGTCGTTTGAGCTGAGAAACAGAGGATAACCCCCAAGCTCATGCATACCAACTTCAAATGATACGCGAGTTCTTGTTGATGATTTTTCAAAAATCATGCCAAGGGATTTTCCTTTGAGATATTCATGGGGAATACCGTTTTTCTTTTCGTATTTGAGCTGGTCGGCAAGGTCAAGTATGCCGGTTATTTCTTCGGGGGTGAGGTCTGAAAGTTTTAATAAGTGTTTCATTTTGATTACTCCTTTACATTAAAGTGATTCGATTACCGATTTCAGTATTGCAATGCCCTTGTCAAGCTCAGCTTTTGTTATGTTGAGGGGTGGGAGGAGGCGAACCTTATCCTTTGCCGTCAACACAAGAAGTCCCTTTTCAAGGCACTTTTTGAGTATTACCTTTGCATCTGCCTCGGTGTCAATGCCAATCATATAGCCTTTTCCGCAAACTGATTTAACGCCTTTGATTTTTTCAAGCTGTGACCAAAGATAAAGGCTGTTTTCCTCAACAGTTTTCAAAAATGCATCGTCAAGCCGTGAAATCACATTCACGGCGCCTGCCGCCGCAATGGGGTTGCCTCCAAAGGTTGAACCGTGGCTTCCGGCGGTCAGGACATCCTTCACTTTTTCGGAAAACAATGTTGCGCCCATGGGCAAGCCACCTGCAAGACCTTTTGCTGTTGAGAAAATATCGGGCTTCAGTCCGTAGTGCTGGTGGGCATAGAGCTTTCCTGTTCTTCCGTTGCCGGTCTGAACCTCGTCAACCACAATGAGCATATCATTTTCCTTTGCAATTTCAACAGCCGCATCAACAAATTCCTGAGTGAGAGGAAGAACGCCGCCTTCACCCTGTATAAGTTCAAACATAATTGCGCAGCAGTTGGGGTTTGCAAGGGCCTTCAGGTCTTTGATGTTGTTTGCCTCGGCATAAACAAAGCCCTCGGTGAATGGAGTGAAGCTTGTGTGGAAAACATCCTGACCCGTTGCGGATAAGGTTGTTATTGTTCTGCCGTGAAAGCTGTTTTTCAAGGTTATTATAATATTCTTTTGGGGATTCTTGTCGGTGCCGTATTTTCTTGCACCCTTGATTGCACACTCGTTTGCTTCCGCACCTGAGTTCGAAAAGAATACCTTGCTCATTCCTGTTCTTGTGCAAAGAAGCTCCGCAAGGTCGGAGCAGGGCTTGGTGTAATAATAGTTTGATGTGTGCTGAAGGGTATTGAGCTGTGCTGTTACAGCCTCCACCCATTCCTTGTCACAGGCACCGAAGGTATTCACCGCAATGCCGCTTCCAAAGTCAATGTATTCCTTGCCGTCGGCATCTGTCATGGTGCTGCCGCTTCCTGAAACAAGTGCAACGTCAAGTCTGCCGTAGGTTGGCATAACATAATTACGGTCTTTTTCTTTTATATTCATTTTTTTCACCTAACTTAAAACTTCTGATAGCTTATTTACAAATTTTTCTGCATCGTGCTGGGAGTTCATGGCAATGAAAACTGTATCATCACCTGCAATAACTCCAACAACACGGTCAAAATCAAGAGTTTCGATTGCCATTGCACAGCCCTGCGCCGAGCCGGGAATGGTTTTTACCACAACCAGATTCATTGCGCTTTGAATTGTGATTACGGCATGGGTCAATACAGCTAAGTATCTTGCCTTGATGTCAACATTGGCTTCCCTGCCGGGAAGTGCGTAACGGTATTTGTCGTCACGGTCAGATATTTTGATGAGCCTGAGCTCTTTTATATCTCGTGAAACCGTTGCCTGAGTTACCTTGAAGCCTTCGGATATCAGGGCATCTGTGAGCTGTCCCTGAGTTTCAATTGCCGATTCGGAAATAAGGCGTATAATGGCATTGTGACGTGATTTTTTGCAGTCACGGGAAAAATCTTTTTCCTGCATTCAGTCACGCTCCTTTCTGTGCGGAGGGGTTCAGATTTCTTCGCCCTGAATAAACATTGTTCCGATTCCTTCGTCAGTTAATGTTTCAATCAGGATTGCATGGGGAACACGGCCGTCAAGAATAAATACCTTGTGAACACCCTGACGGATTGCGTCAATACAACATTCAATTTTGGGAATCATTCCGCCCGAAATAATACCTTCGCTTATGAGTGCCGGAGCTTCGCTGACCTTCACCACGGGAATAAGAGTGTTTTCGTCATCCTTGTCACGGAGAAGTCCACGGATGTCGGTCATGGAAATGAGACTTTCGGCATTGAGAACACCTGCAATTTTTGATGCGGCGGTGTCAGCATTGATGTTGTATACGTTGCCCTCGGCATCACAGCCAACTGTGGCAATTACGGGGATGTAGCCCTTTTCAATGACATCCAGTATGGGTGTGGGGTCAACGTTTGTGACATTTCCCACATAGCCGTGAACATCGTCCAGCTTTTCTGCCTGAATCATATGCCCGTCAAGACCGCAAAGCCCAATTGCCTTGCCGCCCTTTGTCTGAATATGGTTCACAAGGCTTTTGTTTATCTTGCCTGCAAGAACCATCTGAACAATGTCAATGGAGTCCTTATCGGTTACACGGAGCCCATCAATAAATTCGGTTTTTGTGCCTGTTTTTGTGAGCATTTCCGAAATTTCGGGGCCGCCGCCGTGAATAAGCACAACCTTGATGCCAATAAGAGAGAGGAGGAGGATGTCGCCCATAACGGCTTCCTTCAGTTCTTCGTTGAGCATTGCGTTGCCGCCGTATTTGATAACAACAATTTTGTTGTAGTATTTTTGAATATATGGAAGAGCTTCAATGAGTATTTCGGCTCTGTCTGCAATGGGAAATTTGTTCATAGTTATTTGGATTTCCTTTCTGTAAATAGCGATATAACGAACTTTTTGACTATCTTAGGTTCTGTAATCACCGTTGATTTTAACATAGTCATAGGTGAGGTCACAGCCCCAGGCTGTTGCTTTGCCGTCACCGTCGCCAAGGGTGATGTTGATTTTGATTTCGTCCTCGGAAAGAACTTTTTTTGCAAAGTCCTCGTCAAAGTCAACACCGCTTCCTTTCTGGCATACGTGAATTGTTCCTGCGGAGGATTCAAGATGCACGGCAACCTTGTTTACGTCGCAGTCTGCACCGCTGTAGCCGATTGCGCAAAGGATTCTGCCCCAGTTGGCATCGGCACCGAACATTGCCGCCTTGAACAAGGAGGAGCAAATAACGCTTTTTGCAATTATCTTTGCATTTTTTGTGTCCTTGCCACCACAAACGTTACATTCAAGGAGTTTGGTTGCACCCTCGCCGTCCTTTGCGATGTTACGGCAAAGATAGGTTGTTACAGCCGAAAGTGCTTTGCAGAAGGTGTTGTAGTCTGCATCTTCACAGGTAATTTCGGTGTTTCCTGCCATTCCGTTTGCCAGAACCGAAACCATATCGTTTGTTGAGGTGTCACCGTCCACCGAAATCATATTAAATGAGTCAAGAATATCGGCACTGAGAGCTTTTTGGAGCATTGCGGGGGAAATCGCCGCATCGGTTGTGATAAACACCAGCATTGTTGCCATATTGGGATGAATCATTCCCGAACCCTTGGCGATACCGCCTATGTGACACGTTTTTCCGTCAAGTTCAAATTCAAAGGCAATTTCCTTCTTTTTCAGGTCGGTTGTCATAATTGCCTCTGCCGCATCGTTGCTTCCGTCGGGATTGAGAGCTTTTGTCAGTTCTTCCATTCCGTTTGCCATGGGGGTCGGGTCAAGGGGCTGACCGATTACACCTGTTGAAGCAACAATAACATCGGTTTTTTTGATGCCCGTATGCTTTTCAACAAGAGCACACATTCCTTCGGCAATTTCAATTCCGTTGGCGTTGCAGGTGTTTGCATTGCCGCTGTTGCAGATTATTGCCTGAGCATAGCCATCACTTATGTTGGCTTTTGTCACATGGATGGGAGCACCTTTCACAAGATTTTGTGTATATGTACTTGCGGCTGATGCGATTTTTTCGCTTACAATCAGTGCGAGGTCTTTTTTGTCTTTATTCTTGCGTATTCCTGCGTGTATGCCGCTTGCTTTGAAGCCGATTGCCGCACAAACGCCGCCGTTGATTTGTTTCATAACTATATATTTTCCTTTCTGTTTTATACTATTTCAAGTCCTGTTGTCTCATCTGTGCCTGTAATCAGGTTGAAGCATTGGACTGCGGCACCTGATGCGCCTTTTCCTAAGTTGTCAAAGCATGAAGCAATGAGAATTCTGTCGTTGTTGCCTGAAATGATGATTTCCATTGAGTCTTTGCCCGACATGCGGTTTGAACCAATCATTCCCTCAAAGCCAAGAGGAAGAACTTTTACCAATTTTTGTGATTTGTAATGTTCGTCAAAAACCTTGTGAATTTCCTCAAGGGTCATAGCTTTTTTCAGCATTTTGCCAAAGAGGGGGACTGTCACGGTCATACCGCTGTAAAAATCTCCAACAATGGGCGAAAAGCAGGGTTCGCTTTCAAGACCGCATATTGCCTTCATTTCGGGAAGGTGCTTGTGGGTCTGGGTGATGCCGTACTGTCTTGGTGCGTTGAATTCGTCGGGACGGTTTTCGTCAGAATATTCGGCAATCATTTTTTTGCCGCCGCCGCTGTAGCCTGTTACGGATGTTGCGGCTATGGGATAATCGGGAGCGATTATACCGTGTGCAACAAGTGGTGCAACAATGGAGCAAAATCCGCTGGCATGACAACCGGGAACTGCAATTCGTTTTGATGCAAGGAGCTTGCTCCGGAATTCCTCTGAAAGCTCAGGAAAGCCATATGCCCATGCAGGATTTGTTCGGTGTGCGGTTGAGGTATCGAGAATTTTTGTGTCACAATCACCAATCGCTTCGCATATTTCTTTTGATGCCGCATCGGGGAGGCAGAGGAAGGCTACGTCGGATGCTTTAATTGCTTCAACTCTGGAATCAAGATCCTTTCGGACTTCTTCGGGGAGAGTTATAAGCTCCACATCCTGTCTTGCAGAAAGCCTTTCGTGAATTCTGAGACCTGTTGTTCCTACGCTTCCGTCAATGAAGACTTTTATTTTTTGCATGGTTTATTCTCCTTTGCATAAAAATTCATCAATATAAACTATATTAAACCATAAATTAACGAAAAAATCAATAGTGTTTTTGCATAAATATTCAAAAATATTTATAAAAATACATATAAAATAAACAAATCGGATAATGGGAAGGGATAAAAGCCCCCGACATTTAGCGTCGAGGGCTTTTGGAGAGTGTTTTGCGTCGCAGCTATCAGAGTATGCTGCGCAATATGTAAAGCAATATAATACAAAAAATGCGCAGCACGGAGCTACGCATGAAAAATGCATAACTCCTTATTGCTGCGACACAAGTTACACAAACATTTTCATTAGCATGTGAAAACAGAGCATGCATTTTTACCGAAATAAAAACGTTTGCTAATGAAATTTGTTCTATTAACTTATGTCGCAAGTACAGTATATCACAAAAATGTGAAATTTACAAGAGAAAAGGATAAATTAATTTTATTTTTGTGGGTCTTTAGCAAATATTGAGGTTTTAACGAAAAGATTCAAAAAGCTACACCCTACGACAAGGCATTGAACATATTTACTGCTAACGAGGACAAGCTGAAAGAAGCATTATCCGGCGAACACTTGAAACTATTTAATGAGCTTGTAAATGCAAGTGATGAAATAAGTGCTACAAGCGGAGTTGAAAACTTCAAAATTGGCTTTAGGCTTGGTGTTAAGATGATGTGCGACAGTTTGTTATTTGAGGAAAATAAAGTATTCAAAGATGTTTTGAAAGAGAGGTTTTGAGGAATGAAAAAGTTATCAATGATTTTAATAACAATATCAATATTAGCAAGTGCGGTTACAGTAAATGCAGCTCCCGTTCCGAGAGAATCAGCACCCTGTAATGCAACGGAACATCAAATCATAGTTGTGGAAAGTTTTATCAGCGGAATTTTGGACGAGGTTAAAAATGGTATGGGATTTGCAGAAGCGAAAGCTAAATCAAACCGCATATTCTTCAATGCTTGGCT
>JAFSDN010000103.1 GCA_017436245.1 Clostridia bacterium | reverse complement strand
TTATGAATGCTTTGAAAAAGCTATCGTAGCTTACGGTGATAAATATGGCTTGTAATATTCTCGTTTTAAACATCGGAAGCACATCATTCAAATTCAAGTATTTTGATATGGACACAGAAACTGTGATTGCGAGCGGAAAAATAGGCTCGGTTTTCACTGACAAAAGTGATTATGTTTTTGAAGTGAATGGCGAAAAACAGGAGGGATTTTTAGACGCAACCTCCGGATACAAACCGTGTCTTGAGCGTGTTTTCAGTCTGATTGACGAAAAGTGTGATGGTGGAAAGAACGCTGTTGACGGAATCGGCTTCAAAACAGTTATGGCAGGGGACACAAACTTCCCGTGCGTGCTTGATGATACAGTACTTGACAAGATGCAGGAATACAGCATTGTTGCCCCTGCACACAACACACCTTACATAGAGGCTGTCAGGGTTGTTTGGGAATTGTTCCCTGGAGTTGTTACTGTTGGATCGTTTGAAACATCTTTTCACAACACAATTCCTGACTATGCTGCAATGTACCCGATTGACAAGGAAATGGCAGAAAAATACGGCATCAGAAAATACGGTTTTCACGGGGCTGCTCACAGCTATGCTGCATACAAGCTATCTTCCGAGGGATATAATGCAAAAAACATTATTTCAGTTCATCTTGGCGGAAGTTCGTCAGTCTGTGCCATAAAAGACGGAAAGTCTGTTGACACAAGTATGGGCTTTTCACCTCAAAGCGGTATCCCGATGAACAACCGTTGTGGAGACGTTGACGTATTCTCTATCCTATACCTTATGGAAAAAGAAAATATGGATTCCAAACAAATGAGGGGATTTTTGAGCACAAAATGCGGTCTTTTAGGTATGGGTGGAAGCAACGATATGCGTGTTATTGAGCAACAGGAAAACAGCCCTGTTATCGAGGCTTACACCTACAGCACAGCAAAGTACATTTGCTCATTTCTGGCAGCGCTTGGAAATGTCGACGCAATCAGTTTTTCCGGCGGAATAGGTGAAAATAGTATTTCTGTAAAAAAATCAATATGCGAAAGACTCAGCTTTTTGGGTGTGGAGCTTGATGATTCTAAGATGAATGAAAAATTGGACACAGAGCCTTTGTTAATTTCAACGAATTCATCAAAAGTAAAAGTTTATATAACACCCGTTGACGAAGAACTTATGGTGGCTAAAAACACTTACACTTTTATAGAAAGAAGGTAATATTATGTTCGAAAGAAGTAAATGGGAATTCGGCGTTGGAAGTGTAAAACGTGACGGTATTCTTTACGGTATGGGATACACAAAAGAAGAAGTTAAAAAGCCCTACATCGCTGTTGTTAATTCCTGGAACGAATACAACCCGGGACATGTGCACTTGAAAGAAATTGCACAAAGAGTCAAAGACGGTGTGCGTGAGGCAGGGGGGTTGCCTTTTGAGCTTACCACAACCGGTATTTGTGACGGTATGGTTTTGAAGGACCCAAGATACATTGAACTTCCGAGCCGTAACCTTATAGCAGACGAAATTGAACTTAACGTTGAGGCAAATATGTTCGACGGTATGGTGCTTTTGGGAACTTGTGA
>JAFSDN010000102.1 GCA_017436245.1 Clostridia bacterium | reverse complement strand
GACCCAGTACACCAAGGATGAATACATCAAGATGATTGATGAAAAGAACGCAGCCTTGGAAACACAGGTTACTGACACGCAGCTTGCGTTGTGTGAAGTCTATGAAATGTTGGCATAAGGAAGGGGTGAAGAATCATGGCAAAAGTTTATGCTGACCTTATCCGTAAGGGATTGAAAACGATTGATGACGTGCCGGACAAACTCAAAGATGAAGTTCAGGCAATCTTGGACGGTGATAACTGATGCTTAGTCAGATTATCATAAAAATACTATTCAGAAAGGATGTGGGTGAAATGGCAGTAGTTTATGCAACTTTGATTGTCAAGGGTAAGAAGTCTTATGCTGACGTACCTGACAGAATCAAGGAACAGGTCAAAGAAATCCTGATTGATTTGGACTGTTCTGACCTTGTTACTGAATAAGACAAGGAAATTATCAAGTACACTAAAACAACCGCTATATGACGATTATATGAGGTCATAAGCGGTTGTTTTGCGTGTAGAAAGTAGGTGAAAAGTAATGGTATCAATCCAAGTAGTAATTACAATGGTTATTTCCATTATTTCAGTAACAGTTGCGGTTATTTCAGCAGTAATTGCAATCAGACGAAACAAGACCGCAGAT
This sequence comes from Clostridia bacterium, assembly GCA_017436245.1. Taxonomy (GTDB): domain Bacteria; phylum Bacillota; class Clostridia; order Monoglobales; family Monoglobaceae; genus SIG440. The sequence continues at coordinate 1,120 of JAFSDN010000102.1, read as the reverse complement.
GACAAAAGGGAAGCAACGGAAATGACAACAGTGATTGTGGAACTGAAACAAATCAGTAAGGACACCGGGGAAATCAAGAATGATGTGAAAAGTGTCAAGTCTGATGTGAAGCACAACACTGAACAAATTATCAGGCTTGATGAAAGTCTGAAATCCGCATGGAGAGCAATCAACAAATTGCAAGACGAAAAGGGGGCTGATTCCCATGTGGACTGAAAAGGAAGTCAGACAGTTGGAACGCAAAGACCGCATTGAAGCGGTCTTGCACCACAGGAAGATGCGAAAAATAGAACTTAAAGCCCAAAAGAAGAAACACAGTAATTCTATGGTTTGGGTTTGGGAGTTTTCAAAGAAACTGGTGCTGATTTGTTCAGCACTTTACATTTTTAGTTTTTTCTATTCGTGCGTGGTTATGTGGAAATTCTTTGATTTCACATACCTTGGTACATTCATTGAACAGGCAAGTGACATTTTGAAAACGTGCGTATTTGGTTACTTTGTCAAAGCGGGTGTTGAAAATGTGTTCAAGATTGCAAGTTCTAAATTGAACAAAACTGAACAGGATGCGGGTGCAATGGTTGCACCTGACGGTGAAGAAAGAGAGGAATAACAAAATGGACTATATGACTATTATCAGTCAGGTACTTCTTATTGTGGGAATCCTGACACTTTTTGTAAACATCATCACAGAGGTAATGAAGAACACCTTTGGAATCTTAAAGGGTTCAAAGGTTATCAACGTGTTTGTGCTGATTCTGTCCTTGGTGGCAACGGTTGGGGTGTTCCTTGCCTACTGGCAGATTAAACAGTTAGAAATCACGTGGTACATCATTGCAGCTTTCATCATTGTGGGCTTTTTAGTTGCCTATGCTGCAATGTTTGGGTATGACAAATTACTGAAACATTTTGAGAAAGGGACAGGTGGAAAATAATGAATATTATCGAAAAAATCATCAGCATTGCAAAGGCTGAAATTGGTACTTGTGAACCGTCAGGTGATGACAAGTATATCAAAGTTTACAATGCACTTTCAGGTGCGGGGTTCAATATGGCGGTTGCGTGGTGTGCAATCTTTGTGACTTGGGTGATGTATACTGCCGGAGTTGCAAAAAGCATTGTT
>JAFSDN010000101.1 GCA_017436245.1 Clostridia bacterium | reverse complement strand
GACTTGGAGTTACAGTCGTGATTCAAAGCTCTTCCGCTACTACGGTTATGGTTGTGGGCTTTGTCAATTCGGGGCTTATGACATTGAAGCAGGCAATTAATGTGATTATGGGTGCCAATATCGGAACAACTGTGACGGCGTGGATTCTCAGTCTGGGAGGCATTGAAGGCGATAACTTTTTTGTGCAGATGTTGAAGCCAATGTCATTCACGCCCATTCTTGCTTTGGTTGGTATTATATTTTTCATGTTTATGAAAAGCTCAAAAAAGAAGGACTCGGGTTCAATTCTTCTTGGGTTTGCGGTGCTGATGTTTGGTATGGATATTATGTCATCGGCAGTTGCGGGGCTGAAAGATGTTGAATGGTTCAACCGGTTGTTTGTGATGTTCAAGAACCCGATTCTTGGTGTTCTTGCAGGTGCAATCCTCACGGCAATCATTCAGTCAAGTTCGGCATCTGTTGGTATTTTGCAGGCACTTTCTGCAACGGGTGCAGTCAGCCTCGGCGCGGCTGTTCCTATCATAATGGGTCAGAATATCGGTACTTGTATCACTGCAATTCTCTCATCCTTTGGCACAAATCGGAATGCAAAGCGTGCCGCCTTGGTGCATTTGTCCTTTAATATTATAGGTACTGTGATATGTCTTGTTATTTTTTCCATTGTTGATTTTGCCTTTAAGCCGATGCTTTTTGATTCTCCCGCAAATGCGGCAGGCATAGCAATATGCCATTCAATATTCAACATTGCGTGTACGTCGATTTTGTTGCCAATGTCAGGCGTTCTTGAAAAAGTGGCATATATAATGGTGCCTGAAACCAAAATCCCGGAAGCAACAACCGAGCTTGATGAGAGACTTCTTGCAACGCCTTCCATTGCTGTTGAAAAATGCAGTAAGCTTGCGGTTGATATGGCAAAAGGGGCTGTTTCTGCATTGAAGGACAGCTTGTTGTGCCTGAACCAATATTCTCCCGAACTCGCTGAAAAAATCAGAGCTGCTGAAGAAAAAAGTGACCACTATGAGGATGTTATTGGAACCTACCTTGTGAAGCTCAGCACACATCAGATAAGTGACCGTGATAGTGCGGAATCTGCAAAGCTGCTGAAGATTATTGGTGACCTTGAAAGAATTTCGGATTATGCGGTGGGACTTGTGAAGGCAAGTGAGGAAATGAAAGAGAAGAAGATGAATTTTTCGGAAGAAGCCATTTGCGAATTGAAAAATCTGTGTGATGCGGTGGATGAAATTCTCGGGTATGCCTTGAAGGCTTTTGAGCAGAATGATTTTGTTGCAGCTCAGACTGTTGAACCGTTGGAACAGGTTATTGATGTGCTTAAAGAAAAACTGCGCACCGGACATATAAGAAGACTTCAACAGGGGGCCTGCAGTATTGAAACCGGTTTTGTGTGGTCTGATATACTGACAAACCTTGCGCGTACCTCAGACCACTGCTCCAACATAGCAGGCTGCATAATTGATGCGTCGGAGGATAATCTTAATTTACATGAATCCTTGCGTGCGTTTAAAAAGGATGACCCTGAATTTAAGGAGAAATATTCTGAGTTTGAACATAAATATCTTGTACGGATATAAAGTTGCAGGTGAAATCGGTTTTGCCGCATAGAGAACGTGATTTTGTACGGATTATTACAGTTTGATGTGTATATAATGTGGTTTTGGTGATAAACCAAGAAAAAATTTGAAAAGAATAAATTTTTTTCAAAAAAACTATTGACAAAATACAAACTTACTGTTATAATAATTCAGTCGGTCGGGAACGATGCGGCATATACGATGTGCGGGTGTAGTTCAATGGTAGAATCTCAGCCTTCCAAGCTGATTGCGTGGGTTCGATTCCCATCACCCGCTCCAGCAAGATATGCGCCTGTAGCTCAGCTGGATAGAGCAATTGCCTTCTAAGCAATGGGTCAGGAGTTCGAGTCTCTTCAGGCGCGCCACTTGCTTTTTTTATGCGGTGGGTATAGCTCAGTTGGTT
>JAFSDN010000100.1 GCA_017436245.1 Clostridia bacterium | reverse complement strand
GAATCGGTGGCGTGCCCCGAGGCAGAATTGTTGAGATTTATGGTCCGGAATCATCCGGTAAAACAACGGTTGCCTTGCACATTGTTGCCGAGGCTCAGAAGCTTGGCGGCGAAGCGGCTTTTATTGATGCTGAACACGCACTTGACCCTGTGTATGCCGAAAAGCTAGGCGTCCGCATAGACGACCTTATTGTTTCACAGCCTGATACCGGCGAACAGGCTCTTGAAATCACCGAACAGCTTGTTCGTTCGGGTGCAATTGATGTTATTGTTATTGACTCTGTTGCGGCACTTGTTCCCAAACAGGAAATTGAAGGGCTGATGGGTGATTCACATGTGGGCTTGCAGGCACGTCTGATGTCTCAGGCACTCAGAAAACTCACATCTGTTGTGAGCAAATCCAACACAACGGCAATATTCATAAATCAGCTTCGTGAAAAGGTTGGTGTTATGTTCGGCAATCCCGAGACAACAGCCGGCGGACGTGCACTCAAATATTATTCATCTGTTCGTATGGATGTCCGCAGAGTTGAAACCGTTAAGGGTGACGATGGGGCAATCGGAAACCACACAAAGGTCAAGGTTGTTAAAAATAAGGTTGCGCCGACTTTTAAGGAAGCGGAGTTTGATATTATATACGGTCAGGGCATTTCAAAGTCTGGTAACATTGTTGATGTTGGCGTTGACTTTGGTGTTATACAAAAAGCAGGTTCATGGTTCTCGTATGAAGGTGAAAAGATTGGTCAGGGACGAGAAGCTGTGAAGAAGATGCTTGAAAGTGATGAAGCACTTTGCTTTGAAATTGAACAGAAAATCAGAGAAAAGGCAGGCTTGCCACTTATTAATGAAGACGGTGATAATGTTCAGAGCGCGGCAACTGCGTTTTCGCCTGTTCCAAAGCCCACCTCAAAGAAAAAGTAGGTTTACTGAGATAAAATACCCGGAGTGTAGGTAATGATGACAGAATTTGATAATGCAAAAAAAGCGGCGGCAGGTTTGTTGTCGCAAAAGATGTATACTTGTGAAGAGATATTTCAGCGATTGGTCAGAAAGGGCTTTTCAAAGGAAATTTCGGAGAATGTTGTGGGTGAATTCAGCAAAGTGGGCATACTCAATGATGAGGAGTATGCACGGCTTTATATCCATGATTCTGTTTGTGTTAATATGAAAGGTTTACATCGGGTCAGACAGGAATTGCTGAGAAAGGGTATTGCCTTGAGCGTTATTGAAAAAGCTGAACGTGAAGCGGATTTTGATGCAAATGAACAACTGGAAAGCTATGCCGAACTGAGGTTTGGAGACAAGGTGTTTGAAAGCTGGAAGGAGCTTGAAAAAGCAAAAGCACATTTGGTCAGACGTGGATTCAGTATTTATGATATTAACAAATGTTTTGACAAACTGGGAATAAAAGTGATGAGGAGTGATGAAAGTGAATAAGGTTTCGCTGGTTTCGTTGGGCTGTTCGAAAAATCTCGTTGATGCAGAGGAAATGCTTGGTATACTGGAGGATAACGGGTTTGAAATAGTTGAAAACGAAGAAGATGCTGACGTAATGATGGTAAATACTTGTGCTTTCATTGATGCCGCAAAGCAGGAATCCATTGACTGCATAATGGATTTGATTGAGTATAAAAAGCAGGATTCAGAACGTATTCTGGTTGTAACCGGTTGTATGAGCCAGCGTTACAAGGAGGAAATACTCAAAGAGATTCCCGAAGTTGACATTGTTGTGGGAACAAATGAGTATGACCGCATTGCGGAAATTCTGAAAAATCATATTTGGGGTGATGCAGAAGTGCATTGTTCTGATAAATATATGTCCTGCAACAATCTGAGACGTGTGGTGACAACTCCGCCTTATATGGCGTACATTAAAATCGCAGAAGGCTGTGACAATCATTGTACCTATTGTGTAATCCCTTCAATCCGCGGCAAATATCGCAGCAGAACTGTTGAAGATATTGTTGCGGAAGCCACAAGCCTTGCGGCGCAGGGGGTCAGGGAGCTTGTTGTTATTGCTCAGGATACAACAAGATACGGAATGGACCTTTACGGTGAGTGCCGTTTGCCTCAGCTTCTTGATGCTCTTTGTGAGGTGGACGGTATCCGCTGGATAAGGGTTCATTACTGCTATCCCGAAATGGTTTCGGATGAATTGATTGAAACCTTTGCAAAGCAGAAAAAAATATGCAAATATCTGGACATTCCCATTCAGCATTGCAATGACAGAATTCTAAAGCTGATGGGCAGAAAAACAAACAAAAAAGAAATAAGTGAGCTGATTCAGAAGCTGAGAGAAAGAATTCCCGATATTATAATCAGAACTTCGCTGATTGTGGGATTTCCGGGCGAAACCGAGGAAGAATTTGACGAATTGAGAGACTTTGTTACTGAAACTGAATTTGACAGGCTTGGTGTTTTTGCTTATTCTCAGGAAGACGGAACGGCTGCGGCAAGACTTGATAACCAGATTGACGATGAAGAAAAGAAAAACCGTCAGGAAATTATAATGATTGACCAGGCGGCGGTTTCGGAGGAACTAAACAGCAAAAAAGTCGGTAAAACATATGAGGTTCTTGTTGAAGGCTATGACAACATAATAAAGCAGTATTATGGCAGAACCTATGGCGATTCCGAGGAAATTGACGGAAAAGTTTTCTTTACTTCAAAAACAAAGTATAATCCCGGTGATTTTGCAGATGTTGAAATTACGGATTATATGGAATATGATTTATACGGAAAATCCTGTTAGTAAAAAAATAAGCCGAAAACGGCAGAATGGAGAGTTTCAATGAATACACCAAATGTTCTCACATTAATAAGAGTTTTGATGGTGCCTGTGTTTATGTGGGCGTTGCTTTCGGGTTTTTATCTTGCGGCCATTGTTATTTTTGCAATTGCATCGTTGACCGATCATCTTGACGGATACCTTGCAAGAAAAAACAATCAGGTTACAACATTCGGAAAACTGATGGATCCCCTTGCGGACAAGATTCTGACTATTTCTGCATTGGTTTGTCTTTGCGGAATGAACGCAGATTTTGTGTCTCCTGCCGTTGTTATGATTATCATTGCAAGAGAATTGATAGTTACAGGTGTGCGTCAGCTTGCAATGGGTGAAAAAACGGTTATTGCCGCAAGCTGGTGGGGAAAGGCAAAGACCGTTTCGCAAATGGCGGCCATAATCGGCGTAATGCTTGATTTGGCAGTTCCGGGTGTTTTGCGAATCGGAACGGAATTTTGGGGTGCTCTCACCTTCTGGCTGGTTCTTGTGACTGTTGTTCTTACGGTGTATTCAGGCTTGGATTATATTGTCAAAAACCGTAAATTAATTACATTTAAGTAAAAAAGTTTAATTTACAGAAAAAAATAACAGTCAATGTATTGACGGAGCGAGTTCTTTGTGGTATTATTTTTACAACATATACATAAAAGGAGGGTTTCAAATGGATATTTTAGAAAGAATAAAAGAAATTACGGCAGAACAGCTTGACATCGATGAAAGCCTTGTTACGATGGATGCGTCATTTATTAATGACCTGGAAGCAGATTCGTTGGATTTGGTTCAGCTGATGATGGCTTTTGAGGAAGAGTTTGATATGGAAATTTCGGACGAAGAAGCTGAAGAGATTTCAACTGTGGGTGATGCAGTCAACTATATTAAAGAGAATTTAAAATAATACTTGCGGACTGTCATTAAAAATGACGGTCCGTTGATTTTTTCAATGTTCTGTTTGGACAGTGTAAGTTATTTTGACAAAAGAAGAGGTTATGAAAATGAATATTGGATATGAGTTCAAAAACAAAAGACTGCTTGATCTTGCGCTTACGCATATTTCCCTTGCAAATGATATGAAAAAAGACAGCAATCAGCGCCTAGAGTTTTTGGGTGACAGTGTTTTGTCATTTGTTATTGCATCTGAGATTTATCGTCTTCATCCCGAATGTGATGAAGGCGACCTGACAAAAATCCGCGCGGCATTGGTCTGCGAAAAATCTTTGGCGGAGCTTGCGGGTGAGCTTGAGCTTGGAACAGGAATAAAGTTCGGACGTTCAGAAGCCAAAAGTGACGGGGTTCACAAGGCATCAATTCTTGCCGATACCTTTGAAGCCGTTCTTGGTGCAATTTATCTTGACAGCGATGTTGAAACGGCAAAGAAATGGGTTTTGAGGGTGTTTGGTGACAGAATAAAAGATGCCGAGATTTCGGCTGAAATCAATTATAAATCCGAGCTTCAGATTTTTTTCCAAAAGCGTGATAAAAATACCGAAGTTGTCAGATACAGATTGGTGAACAAATCAGGCCCCGACCATAATCCCAGTTTTTCTGTTGAGGCTGTTTATCAGGAAAAGATTATCGGCATCGGAAAAGGAAAAAGCCGCAAGGTTGCAGAACAGAATGCGGCAAAGGATGCTTTTGAAAGAATGGAAAAGTGAATGAGAAAGTATAATATACCGATTTTTATTCCCCACAGGGGTTGTCCTCATGACTGTGCTTTTTGTAATCAACGTAAAATAACAGGGGTTGACACGGACATAACACCCAAAGTGGTGGAAAATCAGATTTCGGAGTTTCTGAAAACAATTGATACGGAAAATTCAACAGCAGAAATAGCCTTTTTCGGCGGTAGCTTCACAGGGCTTGAGCTTGAAACACAGGAGGCTTTTTTGAAGGTTGCAGGCATGTTTTTTCCCAATGTTTCCGGCATAAGACTTTCAACACGTCCTGATTATATAAATGATGATGTTATAGCTTTGCTCAAAAAGTATAATGTAACCACCGTTGAACTTGGTGTTCAAAGCAGCGATGATTTGGTGCTTCAACTTAACAGCCGTGGTCACACCTTTGATGATGTTATTCGTGCCTCAAAGCTCATAAAGGACAGCGGTATTGCTTTGGGACATCAGATGATGCTTGGAATGTACGGTTCAAATCCTCAAAAGGATATGAAAACCGTTGACGACATAATTGCCCTTGCCCCTGCCTGCGTCAGAATTTATCCTGTTGTTATATTGAAGGACACTGCTCTGGAGGACTTGTATAATGACGGCAAGTACATTCCTTACTCAATCATGGATGCGGCAGAGCTTGCGAAGGATGTCCTGTGTGCTTTTGAAAATAAGGGAATTGATGTAATAAGAATCGGGCTGCATTCCTCCGATGAGCTGGAAAGTGACGGGAACATAATTTCAGGGCCGTATCATCAGGCTTTTGGGGAGTTGGTTGAGAGTCTTGTTTTCCGTGAAAAAATTGAAGCTGAAATCAAAAGCCGGAGGCTTTGCAATTGTGAGCTTTTATACCCATGCAGTAAAAATCAGGTGTCCAAGGTAATTGGACACAAAAAAATGAACAAAGACTACTTCAAAAGTAAATATAACATTGAGTTGAAGTGTTTTAACAAAGGAGAGGCAAAATGAACAAAATTGCAAGTTTCACGGTGGATCACAGATTTATACGTGAATGGATATATATTTCGAGAATTGACGGGGACATAACAACCTATGACGTGCGCATGCGAAAGCCCAATACGGATAATGTGATGTCCAATGCGCTTATCCATTCTTTTGAACATCTTTTTGCCACTTTTATGCGCAATGGCGCGTTGAAGGATAATGTGATATATGTTGGCCCCATGGGCTGCCAGACGGGGTTTTATTTACTTGTGAGGGATACCCGTCATAAAGCTGTTCTTGATGAGGTGAAACGAGTTCTGACGGAAATTGCCGAGTATTCGGGCGAAATGCCCGGTTCCAGCGAGATTGAATGTGGAAATTACAGAAATCTTGATGTGGGTCTTGCAAGGATTGAAGCAATTAGTTATCTTGAAAAGATAAAGGATGAAACCGAAAATGATTTGAATTACGAAACGGGAGAAAATTAAATGAAGACCTTGTTTGTGGCGGTGAATGCAAAATATGTTCATACAAATATTGCGGTCAGGTATCTGACCCGGTATTGCAGACAGCAGAATCTTGAATGTTCCTTTTCTGAATTTACCATAAACGAATCAAAAAACGGTATACTTGAAAAGCTGTATATGTCTAATGCTGACGTATATGGCTTTTCGTGCTATATCTGGAATATTGGTTTGGTTATGGAGCTTTGCAGAAATCTGAAGCAGTTGAAGCCTGAATGTAGAATCTTTCTCGGAGGCCCTGAGGTTTCCTTTGATGCGGAAAAGGTTCTTGAAGAAAACGAGTATATAGATTTTGTTATATGCGGTGAAGGCGAGGCTGCAACAAGCGGTTTTTTGAAGAATATGCCCGATGAAAGATGCGTTATATACGGCAAAAAACCGATGAACCTTGATGAGATTCCATTTCCGTATACTGATGATGATTTGAAGGCGGTTACAGACGGCGAAAAGCTTGTATATTATGAAACAAGCAGAGGATGTCCATTCAACTGCGCATACTGTCTTTCGTCGGTGGATGAGGGTGTGAGGTTTCTTGGGATTGAACGTGTAAAAAAAGAATTGAAGAAGTTTGTTGATGCCGGTGTTATGACCGTGAAGTTTGTGGACAGAACCTTCAATGCCGACAAAAAGCGTGCTCTTGAAATCTGGAAATATTGTCTTGAGCTTGAAGGAAACACCTGTTTTCACTTTGAAATCGGTGCAGATTTGATAACGGATGAAGCTGTTGAGTTGCTGAAATCTGCGCCTGAGGGCAAGTTTCAGTTTGAGATTGGCGTGCAAACCACAAACGAAAAAACTGTTTCGGAAATAAGCAGAACAATGAATCTTGAAGTGCTGGAGGAAAACGTCAGAAAGCTAAGGAAAGAAACGTCGGTAATGCTTCATCTTGATTTGATTGCAGGCTTGCCATACGAGAATTTGGAGAGCTTCACACAATCCTTCAACAGAGTGTATGCAATGAAGCCCCACGTCCTGCAACTGGGATTTTTGAAGCTTCTCAAGGGCTCAGCGTTGAGAAACAGGGCGGAAGAATATGATACAAAGTTTAACTGTTTTGCGCCCTATGAAGTGTTTTCAACAAGGTGGTTGAATTATGAGGATATAATCACCCTGAAAGCCGTTGAGGATGTTCTTGAAAGATATTATAATTCGGGAAGGTTTTATGCAACAATGGAAAAAGCCCTTGGCTTTTTTGAATCGCCCTTTGAATTGTATCACAAACTTTCGTTATTCTGGGCCGAAAGAGGTCTGATAGGTCAGGGGGTAAAGCGTATAACCCTGTATCAGCTTCTTTATGAATTTTTATGTGGTGAACTGAAAGAGGAAGATGTTCTTTCGGTTGTGAAGGTCATGAAAAGAGATTTTGCCATGTGGCATTCAAACGGCGTGGGAACGCCGGAATGGTATAAACTGGAGGTGTAAGGCTCTAGTCCTTTGTATAAATAAGAATGTCCTGCACCTGACAATCCAGAATATTGCATAAGTCGTTTAAAGTAACGGTGCTTATGGGCTTATTGTGTTTAAGTCTGTCCAGTAACCCACGGCTGATGTTATAATCCTTTATTAGCTTGTATGTGGTCAGCTTTTTTGCTGATAATGTTTTATAAAATGGTTCGTAGCTAATCATTATTTATCACCTCGGAATAATGATAATATATACTCAGCTACTTGACAATTACCGATAAATAGGGTATAATGTTATTGTTGTCACGCATTTTTATTCAAAAAGGAAGGGCCGTTTAAAAACATCGTTTTTAAACGGCCCTTCCTTTAGTGGATAGTCAAGTTTATTTAGAATACATAAAGCTGCAGTCCAAATGACTATAACGCTTATTTTTTACAAGTTTTTCAGTTTTGCTTCCAAGCATTCCTTAATTGATTTGGGAGTTGCTTTTCCCTGAAGTCCTCTGTTTGCCTGACCCATAAAGAAGCCAAAAACAGAAGTTTTTCCGTTTTTGTAATCATCAACAAGGTCCTGACGTTCTGCAAAGAGATTGTCAATGAAGTCGTTGATTGCACCCAGGTCTTCTTCAACAATAAAGTTGTTTGCCTTTGCAATTTCCATGGGGTCGCCGCCTTCTTCAAACATAAAGCGGATGATTGTTTTTGCATCGTTTCGGTTAACAGTATTTTTGTCAGCCATTTCACAGACCTTTGCAAAATCTGCCGCAGTTACTGGGATTTCCTCGGTATCGGTTTCCTTAACACGTCTCATAACTTCTGTCAGGAACATGTTTGCAACGCTCTTGTATTCAGGATAAATTGCAACTGTTTCGTCATAAAAGTCAGAGATATATTTTTCAAGGGTGAGAACTCTTGCATCCTCGTCGGTGAGCTTATACTCGTTCACATACTTGTTGGCTCTCTCGTGAGGAAGAAGGGGAATTTCACTCTTTGCTTTTTCAATGTCTGCATCGGTGAATGAAATTGCCATAATGTCGGGTTCGGGGAAGTAACGATAGTCATTGGCGTTTTCTTTGCTTCTCAGGGATGATGTTGTTCCTGTTGCATCGTCAAAGCGTCTTGTTTCCTGAACAACCTTGCCGCCTTCGTCAAGAATTTGCGTCTGACGTTCAATTTCACATTCAATTGCTCTCTGAATTGAGCGGAATGAGTTGAGGTTTTTGATTTCGGCTCTGTCACCAAGAACAGGCGAGCCTGCCGGCTTCAGCGAAACGTTTACGTCGGCACGGATTGAACCTTCCTGCATTTTTGCATCACACACATTCAGATATTTGAGATAAAGAGCAATTTTTGAAACAAATTCTGCCGCTTCTTCTGCTGAGGTGATGTCGGGTTCTGAAACAATTTCAATCAGCGGAACACTGCAGCGGTTATAATCCGCCCAGCTCTGACCGTGATAATCGTCATGAACCATTTTTCCGGCATCTTCTTCAAGGTGAATCTGATGTATTCTGACGGTTGTTCCTGTTGAAAGCTCAATTTTGCCGTTTACGCACAGGGGCAAATCAAGCTGCGAAATCTGAAAGGCTTTTGGCAGGTCGGGATAGAAGTAGTTCTTTCTGTCAAAGCGGGTATAACGGTTGATTTCGCAACCAAAGGCAAGCCCTGCCCGAATTGCGTAGTTCACAGCTTCGTGATTAATGATGGGGAGCGCACCGGGCTGACCTGTGCAAACAGGGCAGATGTGAGTGTTGGGGTCGCCGCCAAAGGAGGCATCACAGGTGCAGAAGGCTTTTGTTTTTGTTGAAAGCTCGGCATGAACTTCAAGACCGATGATTGTATCATATTTAGCACACATTGTATCTTACCTCCTTATATATTTGCTGTGGGATGTGCGAAACTCTTTTCGTATACATCCGCAAACTGAATTATTCTTGCATCGTCAAATCTCTTTGCAGAGAGTGAGAAGCCTATGGGCATATTGGCGGAATTAACACCGCAGGGAACGGAAATTGCGGGGATACCTGCAATGTTTGCTGTAACGGTGCAAACGTCCGCAAGATACATCTTTACGGGGTCATTGATGTTGGAGTCAATTCCGTATGCAACGGTTGGGGCTGATGGTGTCAGCATAACGTCACATTTTTCAAAAATTTGATCGTGCTCAAGGCGGAACTGCTGACGAACCGCAAGAGCCTTTTTGTAATATGCATCATAATATCCGCTGGAAAGGGCGTAAGTTCCAAGAAGAATTCTTCTCTTTACTTCTGCACCAAAGCCTTCGGCACGGGATTTTTTGATAAGCTCGTCATAGCTTTCGGGTGATTCTGTTCGGTAGCCGTATTTCACACCGTCGTAGCGTGAAAGGTTTGTGCTTGCTTCTGCGCAGGCAAGAAGATAATAAGCTGAAATCGCATATTTGAGGGTTGGCATTGAAACCTCAACAAGCTCTGCACCCAACGACTTATAAAAGTCTGCAACCTTGATTACGGCGTTCTTTACCTCTCCGTCAATACCGTCACCATAGAACTCCTTGGGAATACCGATTTTCAGTCCTTTTATGTCCTGACCGAGAAGTGCGTTGAAATCAATATTGTGACGTCTTGATGTGCCGTCGTGAATATCCTGTCCGGCAATTGCGTTGAGGATAATTCCGCAGTCCTGAGCGGAGTTTGCCATGGGGCCAATCTGGTCGAGGGAGCTTCCAAAGGCAACAAGTCCATAACGTGAAACTGTTCCGTAGGTTGGTTTCATTCCTGTGATTCCGCAAAAGGAGGCAGGCTGACGAACAGAGCCGCCTGTATCTGAGCCAAGAGCTGCCGCACAAAGACCTGCTGCAACTGCAACTGCACTTCCGCCCGATGAACCGCCGGGAACACAGTTGGTGTCAAAGGGATTCTTTGGCTTTGCAAGAGCCGATGTCTGTGAAGAACCGCCCATTGCAAATTCGTCCATTGAAGTTTTGCCAAGGGTTACAATTCCCTGTGCATTGAGTTTTTCCATAACGGTTGCATTGTAGGGTGGAGCATATTCTGCGAGCATCTTTGAAGAACAGGTTGTTTTTATGTCCTTTGTGCAGATGTTGTCCTTAATTGCCATGGGAATTCCTGTCAAAGGTGCGGAATTTCCTTCTGCAATTGTTTTGTCAGCCAATTCTGCCATTTTGAGAGCCTCATCCTCGCACACTGTGTTGAATGCACCCAAGGCTTCGTTTTCGCTGATTTTTTTGAGATATTCTTTTGTCAGTTCAACCGAGGAGATTTCCTTATTGTCAAGTTTTTTTCTGAGTTCTGTTAAATTTGTCATTTCTGCACCTCCTTAGTCCACAATTTTTGGAACAACAAACTGGTTTGCAATAACTTCAGGGCCGTTTTTCACGATGCCTTCCATATTGTCGAATTCGGTGATGTTGTCGCCTCGTAATTCCCCAAAGGATACTGCGTTTGTCATATCTATGGGGTTATATTCAAAATCAGAATCGCCGATAGTGTCCATAAGGTTGATAATATCGGTCATTTCCTTTTGGTATTCCTTCATCTCATCTTCCGAAAGATGAAGCTTTGAAAGCTCGCAAAGGAGCTTCAGGTTGTCCATTGACAGCATAGTTTCACTTCCTTAAAAATACATTCCCTTTATTTTACCATTATTATAAAGATTTTGCAACATAAATTTATAATTTAAATCCAACATTTTTCCAGAATCAGTAACATAAAAACAATCGGCTCAACCAAAGTGGTGAACCGATTGTTTCATTTGCTTATTCTGCGTCTTCGGATGAAGCAAAATCGTCTGTATCTTCGCCCGGAATGGGTGTGGACTTTGCTTCTTCGCCGCGTTTTGTGAAGCGGCTTACAGCACTGCGGTCAACAAGAATGAATGACTTGTTTGTGCCGATTCCTGATTCAAGAAGGAAGAGGTCGTCTTTGATTCTTGCAATCTTGCCGTGGATACCGCCGATTGTGGCAACTTCGTCACCAACCTTGAGAGCGGCAATCATATTTCTGAGTTCTTTTTCCTTTTTCTTCTGAGGTCTTATGAGAATGAAGTAGAAAACAACAAACATAAGAACAATCATACCGAGTGAAGGAAGCATAGCTGCGAGCCCGCCGGGCTGACCTGCCTGTCCTGCTGCTGCGGCAGAAGCTGCTTCTGCAAAAGCTGTAATAAACATTTTTGTTTACCTCCTGAGTTTAATTTTAATAGACGGAGGAGTATCCTCCGAAAAACAATATCACCATTATACCCTCTTTTTATGAAAAAAGCAAGAGAAATTTGGCATTTTTTTGTAAATTAATTGTTAACACCATAACAATCTTAAATTCGTTGTGAAAGTTTTCCGATATTTTCCTTTCTGAAATCCTCAAAGCAGCCGTTGTCCAGAGCGCATCTTATGTCGGCGGCAAGTTTGTTGTAGAAGGACAGATTGTGAATAACCGCAAGTCTGAGAGCGAGAATCTCGTTTGCTTTGAACAAGTGACGCAGATACCCCTTTGAAAAGTTCCGGCATGTATGACAGTTGCAGTTGGGGTCAAGGGGAGAGTCGTCGGTTTCGTACTTTGCATTGTTGATGTTCACCATGCCGATTGAAGTGAATAGTGTTCCGTGTCTTGCGTTTCGGCTTGGCATAACGCAGTCAAAGAAATCAACTCCGCGATAAACAGCCTCAATTATATTTTCGGGAGTTCCCACACCCATGAGATACCGTGGTTTGTTGACAGGAGCAAAGGGCTCAACTGCTTCAATTATGCTGTACATAACCTCGGCAGGTTCACCAACGGCAAGTCCGCCAATTGCATATCCGTCAAGGTCAAGGTCTGCAATTTGTTTCATGTTTTCAATTCTCAAATCCGCATATGTGCTGCCCTGATTTATGGCAAAGAGCATCTGTTTTTTGTTTATTGTGTCATCAAGGGAATTAAGGCGTTCCATTTCAGCCTTACAGCGTTTCAGCCAGCGCACCGTCATCTGGGAGGATGCCTTTGCATAATCCTTTTCGCAGGGATTTTCAACACATTCGTCAAATGCCATTGCGATTGTTGATGCAAGGTTTGACTGAATCTGCATACTCTCCTCAGGCCCCATAAAAATATGATGTCCGTCTATATGAGATTGAAAATAGACGCCTTCTTCTTTTATTTTCCTCAGCTTTGAAAGGGAAAAAACCTGAAATCCGCCGCTGTCGGTGAGAATTGGTCTGTCCCAGTTCATAAATTTGTGTAATCCGCCAAGGGATTTAACCACCTTGTCGCCGGGACGGAGGTGGAGGTGGTATGTGTTTGAAAGCTCCACCTGACAACCGATTTCCTTCAGGTCAAATGAGTCAAGACCACCTTTGATTGCAGCAGCGGTACCAACGTTCATAAAAACAGGTGTCTGAATTGTACCGTGAACGGTTTTGAAGTCACCCCGGCGGGCCTTTCCTTCGGTTTTCAGTAATTTAAACATATTTTATACCTTTCTGTGTTAAGTTTATTTAATGAGCATGGCATCGCCAAAACTGAAAAATCTGTAATTTTCTGCAATTGCCGTGTTGTATGCATCCATAATGTGTTCTCTGTCATAAAGTGCCGAAATCAGCATAAGAAGCGTGGATTCCGGAAGATGGAAGTTTGTGATTAGTGCATCAATTGCCTTGAATTTATAGCCGGGATATATGAATATCTGAGTATCTCCCGACTGAACAGGAATTGTACCGTCTTCAAGGGCAACGGATTCAAGGGTTCTGACAGAGGTTGTGCCCACTGCAATGATTCTTCCGCCGTTTGCACGGGTGCGGTTGATAATATCTGCGGTTTCCTGTGTTACCTCATAATATTCGGAGTGCATATGGTGTTCTTCGATGTTTTCGGTTGAAACAGGACGAAATGTTCCAAGCCCCACATGCAAAGTAACAAAGGCAATGTTGATTCCTTTTGCCTTGATTTTTTCAAGCAACTCATTGGTGAAATGAAGTCCTGCCGTGGGAGCCGCCGCCGAGCCTTCGATTTTTGAATATACTGTCTGATAGCGGTCTTTGTCTTTGAGCTTCTCTTTGATATAGGGCGGAAGAGGCATTTCGCCCAATGTGTCAAGAATTTCCTCCCACACGCCTTCAAATTCAAAGCGGACAATTCTGTTGCCATCGTTTTTGACCTCAATTACCTCTGCAATCAAAAGACCGTTGCCGAATTCAAAACGGCTTCCCAACTTTGCTTTTTTGCCCGGACGGAGAATAACCTCCCATGTGTTGATGTCAATGCGTTTTAAAAGCAGAAATTCAATTTTGCCGCCGCTGCCGACCTTTGAACCGTAAAGACGGGCAGGAATGACCCTTGTGTTGTTCATAACAAGACAGTCGCCGGGGTTGAGATAATCGGTTATATCGTAAAAATGCTTATGTTCAATTGTGTGTGTTTTGCGGTCAAGAACCATGAGTTTTGAGGCAGTTCTGTCTTCAAGGGGGTGCTGTGCAATCATTTCCTGAGGAAGCTCGTAGTAAAAATCTTTTATGTTCAATTCTGTCATGTCCTTTCTTTAGTACGCCTTTTGAATGTTTGTTCCTGTGTAATAATGTTTCAGTATATCCTGATACCCAAAGCCTGCTTCAGCCATGGCTTTTGCTCCGTATTGGCTCATGCCCACGCCGTGTCCCCAGCCTTCGCCCGAAAAAACAAAGGTGTCGGGGTCGCCGCCAGAGGTTGTGGGACGGTGGGTTGTGGTGGCTTTGCCGTCTGTTGCAACAACCGTTCCCGATACCGATTCGGGATGGTTATTGCCGCTGAGAACAGCAACGGAGGAGAGTGAAAGGCTTTTTGTGCCATTGCTGTCTGCAACACTGACAATGGGCGGAGTTGTTATTCCGCCGGCAGATACGGTGTATTTCTGACTGTATGTGGCTTCGCTGAATATGGTACGGCAGCTTTCACGTTCAAAGATTTTTTCACCGTTTGTACCTTTTACGCAAAGTTTTATGACTCTGCCGTTTGGCGAATATTCAAGGGCAATAATGTCGGTGACATTCCCGATGTTGTAGCCTCTGCTGTTCATGATTTCTGTTGCACGGGATTTGGTGAGCTTTTTTGTCCAAATGCCGTTGTTGATGTTGGCGGTATCTTCGTATGAATTATCAACGCTGACAAGGTACGGAAAGGGTGTCCCCCATACATATTCCACGCTTTCGGTGGTTGAGCCCATTGAGGAGGAATAAACCGCCTGAACAAGGTCAGAGCCGTAAAAGAGAAGCTCGCCACGGGTTTCGTCAACAGCGGTGTGCACGTTTTTGCTCTGGTCTGCTGTTGTGGAGTATGCCTGACAGCAAACGGTGCGGCAAACATCAAATCCGTTTTGCTTGTGATAATTAATTCTGCTGAGGGCAAAGTTTCGGGCACAAACCGCCTGAACCTTAAGTGCTTCAACGTGCCATGAGGGTGACATTTCACGGCAGACAACGCTGTAAAGATACGATTCAACGGGGACTATGTTCACAAGAGTCAGACTGTCGCCTGAAAGCGATTTACATTCAAAACCTCCACGATATGTTCCTGATGCCGAACCTGATATGGTCAGCAATGCATCGGGATTATGATAATTTGCATTATACACCGCAAGCCCGTATGATGGAATGTCCATTATAAACAAAACCTGACCGTTTGAAGAATCCTTGATTTGAAGGGCGGTTGCTGAAACAGCCACGGGTGTTCCTTTTACGGGTGAATTTTCGGCTTCCCACAATGCATCATTCTGGTTGCTGAAGTTTCCGCCAAAAACGCAGTAGGCTGAGTTGTAAAAGGCAGGGAATACAGACATTCCGGAACTGTTCAAAGCATCAATACGGCTGTTCATTTCCTCGGCATTGTTGTATGATTCATAAAGAACGTGGTATGCACACACGGGGCTTTTTGTTACGGTGATATTTGTATTTGACACGGTTCTGAAGGGAAAATAGTCCTTTCCGCTTGATGCCCCAAAGGAAAATCCTTCGGAGCTTTTGAAGTCAACTGCCGTGACAGCGGCAGAGCCGTAATATATTCCTACTCTGAGTGTGTCGGGATATTGAGCGGCATTGACTGTTGTCGGGCAAAGGCTCAACGTAAAAATCAAAGTAATCAAAATACATATTCCGATAAATCTTTTCATTATTCATCTTTCCATTCTGTAAGGCTTGTGAGGCTAAATTCGCCCCTTTTTGAAAATTTCGACAAATATTGCCCGAAATCCTTTTATTTTATGTTAAAAATGTGTTACAAAAAATAATTGACAATCCAATAACATTATCATATAATATTTATCAGATAGAAAATACATAAGGGGGAGTATATCCAATGAAAAATTATAACGTAGGAATTATCGGTGCAACAGGCATGGTTGGACAGAGATTCATTACCTTGCTTGCAGAGCATCCCTGGTTCAATATAAAGGTTCTTGCGGCATCTTCAAGAAGTGCCGGAAAAAAATACACTGAAGCCGTGGGCAATCGTTGGGCTATGACTGTTGAAATTCCCGAAAAGGTAAAGGATATGGTCATTCTTGATGCAACAGCTGATATTGAGAAGATTGCGGCTCAGGTTGACTTTGTTTTCTGTGCGGTTGATATGAAAAAGGACGAAATCCGTGCTTTGGAAGAAGCCTATGCAAAGGCTGAGTGTCCTGTTGTTTCAAATAACTCTGCTCACAGACACACAAAGGACGTTCCCATGATTGTTCCTGAAATCAATCCCGAACACGCTGAAATCATTGCGGCACAGAGAAAGAGACTGGGCACAAAGCGCGGTTTTGTTTCTGTTAAGTCAAACTGTTCTTTGCAGAGCTATGTTCCTGCACTTCATCCTTTGATGAAATACGGCATCAAGGATGTTCTTGCCTGCACATATCAGGCAATTTCGGGAGCAGGCAAGACTTTTGAGACATGGCCTGAAATGGTTGACAATCTCATTCCCTATATCGGCGGCGAAGAAGAAAAGAGTGAGATTGAGCCTTTGAAAATCTGGGGTAAAATCCAGGACGATGAAATTGTTGACGCCACAACACCTGCAATCACAACACAGTGTTTGCGCGTTCCTGTTTCTGATGGTCATACCGCCGCAGTGTTTGTAAGGTTTGAAAACAAACCCACAATTGAACAGATAAAAGAAGACTGGAAAAACTTCAGGGGCGTACCTCAGGAGCTTGAACTTCCTTCAGCTCCCAAGCAGTTCCTCAACTATTTTGAAGAGGATAACCGTCCTCAGGCGAAGTCTGAACGTAATCTTGAAGGTGGCATGGCAGTTTCAATGGGTCGTCTCCGTGAAGACAGCCAGTATGACTATAAGTTTGTCTGTCTTTCACATAATACATTGAGAGGTGCCGCAGGCGGTGCTGTTCTTATGGCTGAGCTTCTTGCTGCAAAAGGCTATTTTGATTAATATAAACAAAGGTTGCTGTAAGACTAAATATACCCAGACATAAAAATACAGAGTTGTTTTCCCACGATGACTCCCAAATGAGATTTGTTGTTTTGTGGGCAGAAAGGTTGTGTGATTTTTATGAAAAAGCCGGTATTTACAGGTTCTGGCGTTGCATTGGTTACTCCATTTGCTGAAACCTCGGTTAATTTCAGGAAGCTTGCCGAGTTGATTGAGTTCCATATTGCAAACAAAACAGATGCATTGATTATATGCGGAACAACGGGTGAGGGTTCAACCCTTTCAATGCAGGAGCATGAAGCTGTTCTGGAGTTTTGTGTGGGTTGTGCCGCAGGAAGAATCCCCATGATTGCAGGAACGGGCAGTAACGATACCAAAAGTGCTGTTTCTCTGTGTAAATACGCTGAAAAAATCGGGTATGACGGTCTTTTGTTGGTGACGCCCTATTACAATAAAGCAACTCAAAAAGGGCTGTGTGAGCATTACGGGACCATTGCCGAAAACACGTCTTTGCCCATCATTCTTTACAATGTTCCGTCACGAACAGGTGTATCCATTTCGCTGGAAACCCTGAAGCATCTTGACGAAAAGTATGAAAACATCAATGCTGTCAAGGAGGCAAGCGGAGATGTTGCCTTTGCCGCAAAGATAAGGGCACATACCAATCTTTGTATCTATTCGGGCAATGATGATGTGACTGTTCCCATAATTGCTTTGGGCGGTCAGGGTGTTATTTCTGTTGTTGCCAATATTCTTCCCGAAGAAACACATAATATGTGTGAGCTGTGCAGCATGGGTAAGCTGAATGAGGCAAATGAGATTTATCTCGGTATGCTTGATGTTATGGATGCAATGTTCTATGAGGTTAATCCAATTCCCGTCAAGACGGCAATGAATCTGCTTGGGTTTGATGTTGGCGGATTCAGACTTCCTCTTTGTGAGATGGAAGAAAAAAATATTGAAAGACTGAAAAAGGCTCTTTGGGATTACGGAATCCTTAAATAAAAAATGGGAGTGCAGATGAAGTTTGTCTGCACTCTTTTAAAAAAGGTGGAATACAAATGATTAATATTCTTTTATGCGGAGCAAACGGAAAAATGGGAAATGCCGTAAAGTCCGTTGCTGTTCAGCAGAACGGCGTTGTGAAAATTGCGGCAGGCTTTGACGTTATGGACACCAGTTCGGTTGATTTTCCTGTTTATGACTCCTTGGACAAGGTGAGGGAAAAAATTGATTGCATAATCGACTTTTCACATATCTCAATGACTGACGAAATTCTTGATTATGCCAAAAATAACAAAATTCCTGCGGTTATATGCACTACGGGGCTTTCAAAGGACCAACTGTCAAAAATGGAATTCTATTCAAAGGAAACTCCAATTTTCTTTTCGGCAAATATGTCAATCGGTGTTAATTTGCTTATTGATCTTGTTTGCAGGGCGTCAAAGCTTCTTGAAGATAACTTTGACATAGAGATTGTTGAAAAGCATCACAATCAAAAACTTGATGCTCCAAGCGGCACGGCACTTGCCATTGCCGATGCCATTGCCGATACCGTGGCATATGACCCCAAATATACCTTTGACCGTCATTCGGTCAGAAAAAAGAGGGACAGGGAAGAAATCGGACTCCATGCAGTAAGAGGCGGAAACATCGTTGGTGAGCATACGGTGATTTTTGCAGGAACTGATGAAGTGATTGAGCTCAGGCATCAGGCAACTTCAAAAACAGTATTTGCAGTTGGTGCGGTTCGTGCGGCAATCTTTATGAAGGACAAGCCGGCAGGAATGTATAATATGACTGATTTGGTGAAAGAGATTTAAAAAAACGGGGCTGTTGCTTTTGAAGTGACAGTCTTTTTTCTTTGATAAAAAATAGTCAAAGTCAAATTTTGTCATTTGCTTGACATTTTTGCAACAATATGTGATAATGTTTGTACGTGTACTTATGAAAAAAATGCACGGTGAGCATTGCCGTGTTTAATATATCCGATTGATTAATGTTCGCACAACCGGATATACAAAAATAAATATGCGGACGGAATGGAGATTTTTATGAAAAAATCAAACATTATTAAGGTCGTTGTTCTTCTGCTTGCCATTGTTGCTGTTGTTGTAAGTGCGGTTACGGTAAGAACAGATGTAACAACAATCGACTGTGCAACGTGCAGTGATGTCGGTGAAATTCTTGCAGAATGTGAAGAATGTGGCGGTGCGGGAACGGTTCCCTCGGGAAGCAATTACTATGCAACCTTTGTTTCACTTCTTCCCCCGATTCTTGCGATTATTCTTGCTTTGGTAACAAAAGAAGTTTATTCTTCGCTGTTCCTTGGTATTGTTATCGCAGGTCTTTTTGCAAACAATTTCAAACCCGTTGCGGCAATGGATACAATCCTTGGCACCGGACTTATCGGTGCGGTGGAAGGTACCGCAGGTATCTTTATTTTCCTTGTGGTTCTTGGTGTTCTTGTTGCACTTGTTAACAAGGCAGGCGGAAGTGCCGCTTTTGGTGCGTGGGCTGAAAAGCACATTAAGTCAAGAACAGGCGCAATGCTTGCAACCTTTGTTCTTGGTGTGCTGATTTTTATTGATGACTATTTCAACTGTCTGACAGTTGGTTCGGTTATGAAGCCTGTCACGGACAGCCACAAAATTTCAAGAGCAAAGCTTGCTTATCTTATTGATGCAACAGCAGCTCCTATTTGTATGATTGCTCCAATTTCTTCGTGGGCTGCGGCTGTTTCGAGCTATGCACCTGAGGGAACCTCGGGTATTGCCATGTTTGTTCAGGCAATTCCCTATAACTTCTATTCACTTCTTACATTTGTTTTCATTATTGTTCTTTGTATATCAAAAATGGATTACGGCCCCATGAAGCTGCATGAAATGAACGCAATCAACAAGGGCGACCTCTTTACAAGCGGCGAGAGAATACAGGAGGAAGAGGAAGCTGTTTCGGGAAGGGCAAAAGTTATTGATTTGGTTCTTCCCATTGTTGTTCTCATTGTAATCTGCGTTTTGGCTCTTATTTATGTGGGTGGCTTCTTTGGTGTTGACATCTGGGGCGGAACAGATTGCGCAAATGATTTTATTGCGGCATTCGGTAATACTGATGCAACATTCGGTCTTCCCTGGGGTTCGATTATTGCCCTTGTTATTACCATTGCATACTTTATGCTCAGAAAGCTTGTTTCCTTTAAGGAAGCTATGGAATGTATTCCAAAGGGCTTTATCGCCATGGTTCCTGCAATTCTCATTCTGACATTTGCAACTGCTCTTAAAAATGTAAACAGCCTTATGGGATATGCAACATATGTAGAAGCACTTCTGGCAAACGCAAGCGCTCTTAAGAATCTGCTTCCTGCTGTTATATTCATTGTTGCATGTATCCTTGCTTTTGCAACAGGTACATCGTGGGGAACCTTTGGTATTCTCATTCCCATTGTTACGGTTATTTTTGAAGCAGGAGATCCCCTTCAGATTATTGGTATGTCAGCTTGCCTTGCAGGTGCGGTTTGCGGTGACCACTGCTCACCCATTTCGGACACAACAATTATGTCTTCCGCAGGTGCAAAATGTGACCATCTGAACCACGTTTCAACACAGCTCCCCTATGCGATTACTGTTGCGGCAGTTTCGTTTGTGTCATTTATCCTTGCAGGCTTTATTCAGAACTGGTTTATTGTATTCCCCATTGCGGTTGTACTTACCATTGCAACAATTGTTGTAATCAACAAGTTTTCAGGTAAATCACCTGTAAAGCAGTAATTATAATCTGAATTTAATTAAAATCAGACTCTTATGAAAATTAAAAAGGCTTGAAATCAGGGATTTCAAGCCTTTTTAAGGCTCTTTGTCAATAGTTGGGGTCAAAACGGTTTGAATTATCGTTTAAATCTCCATATAAGGGTGTTGTCAATCCAAAACCGCCTGAAATTGTCAGTATTTGACCGGTAGTATAAGCGGAATCGTCTGATGCAAAATATACGGAGGCATTAGCGATTTCTTCGGGAGTTCCCATTCTTTTAAAGGGAATATGACGCATGAACAGTTCTCTGAAACCTTCTGTGAGGTTCTTTTCTACTGCTTCGGTTGCAGTCATTCCCGGCAAGATTGCGTTGCAGCGAATATTGTTTTTTGCTTCGTGTGCCGCTATCAGCTTTGTCAGGTAGTTGATTGCGGCTTTGCTTGTTCCGTATGCAATCTGAGATATGTCAGGAACAAGACCTGCTACTGATGATATGTTTATAATACTTCCGCCACCGTTTGTTGCCATGTGTTTGGCTGCTTCTTTGCTTGCCATAAAAACACTTCTTAAATTAATATTTATAATGTCAAAGAAAACATCTGCATCGGTATTTGAAAAATCAAGGTCTTTTTCGGGATTTGAAGTGCCGAAATTGTTAACCAGTACATCTATATGACCTGCATTTTTTATCGCTTCGTCAGTCATAGTAATATAAGAATCAGGTTTATTTGCGTCGTAAAAAACATATTTTACTGTACAGCCCTCAGAGTTTAGTTTGTCGGCTTCATGTTTAGCCTGTTCTAAATTTCTTGCCGCCATGTAAACTATTGCTCCTTCTTTGGCGAAGGCTTTGGTAATGGCAAGACCTATTCCTCGGGTTGAGGCAGTAATTAAAGCTACTTTACCTTTTAATTTCATAATTGTTCTCCTTTTTTACTTTATCTATCATAGATAGTATAACCGTGATATATGTATTTATTTAGCATATTTGGTTATACTTTTATTATGCTTTTTGCAACCGGTATGGTTTTTGGAAAGCATAATATTAAAAGGTAAGGAGAATAAAATAATGTCATTGATCAATAAAGAAATTTCAGATTTTAAAGCATACGCATTCCATGGAAATGATTTCAAGATGGTTTCCAAAGAAGATATTTTAGGAAAATGGAGTGTGTTCTTTTTCTATCCTGCGGATTTTACCTTTGTGTGTCCAACGGAGTTAGAGGATTTGGCAAATAAGTATGAGGATTTTAAAAATGTCGGATGTGAGATATACTCTGTATCTTGTGACACGCATTTTGTTCACAAAGCATGGCATGATGCATCCGAAAGAATCAAAAAAATCAACTATCCCATGCTTGCTGACCCTACCCATGAAATTTCGAGAGATTTTGAGGTTTTAATCGAATCTGACGGACTTGCAGAACGTGGTACCTTTATCATAAACCCCGAAGGTAAGATTGTAAGCTACGAGGTAACAGCAGGAAATGTGGGCAGAAATGCTGAAGAGCTTTTTCGCAGGGTTCAGGCATGCCAGTTTGTTCACGCTCACGGCGATCAGGTTTGTCCTGCCAACTGGCAGCCGGGTGCTGAAACACTGAAACCAAGTCTTGACCTTGTGGGACAATTATAATGAGTAATACACAAAATATAAGCCAAGATAATTTATACGATGTTGTGGTGATAGGCGGCGGCCCGGCAGGACTTACCGCCGCCATTTATCTTGCTCGGGCAAGATACCGTGTGTTAGTTCTTGAAAAGGAACAGTTTGGCGGTCAGATTACCATTACACATGAGGTAGTAAATTATCCGGGTTTGGGAAAAATAAGCGGAAAAGAGCTTACAGAAACTATGCGCCGTCAGGCAGAAAACTTTGGAGCAGAGTTTTTAATGGCAGAAGCAGAAGACTTGAAAATTGATGACGATGTTAAAACTGTTCACACAAGCCGTGGTGATTTTCAGTGTTTGGGAGTTTTGCTTGCTACCGGTGCACACCCCAGAACCATAGGTTTTAAAGGAGAAGAAGAACACAAAGGTCGGGGTGTTGCGTATTGTGCCACTTGTGACGGAGAATTCTTCACAGATAAAGAAGTATTTGTAATAGGTGGTGGATTTGCAGCAGCGGAAGAAAGTGTGTTCTTAACAAAATTTGCCCGACACGTGACGATTCTTGTTCGTGAAGATGATTTTACCTGTGCTGCTGCAGTTGCGGAACCGGCAAAACAACATGAAAAAATAACTGTTATCTATAACACAGTTGTGGAAGAAGTAAGCGGTGAAAACGGTTTAAACTATATCAGATATAAAAGTATAAAAAACGAAGATGTTACCGAGTACCGTGCAGAAACGGGAGATACCTTCGGGGTATTTGTATTTGCCGGATACTCACCCGACACGAAGTTGGTTAAAGGTATTGCAGAACTGGATGAATATGGCTATGTTATAACAGATTCAAGTCAGAAGACAAATGTAAATGGTTTATTTGCGGCAGGAGATGTGTGTATTAAACCTCTCCGTCAAGTGGTTACTGCCACCGGTGACGGTGCATTGGCGGCTACGGAGCTTGAAAAATATGTAGCTGAAATGCAGAGAAAAACAGGTCTGCATCCAAAACCGCCTGTTACAAGAATGACGGACGTAAAAAGCGTATCCGAAACCTCCGAATCGGAGGCTGATTCCAATGAGCTATTTACAGCAGAAATGAAAGGACAGTTAGATGGCGTCTTTTCAAAAATGGAACAGAATCTTGTACTGAAGCTGTATCTTGATAATCGCCCTGTATCTTTGGAATTGGAAGACTTTATGACAAAGCTTTCAGACCTTACAGATAAGCTTGAGGTCGTGGTGGCTGAAAGAAATACAAAATCGAATCTTGCTCCTTGTGTTCGCATCTTTTTGGAGGATGGAACAGATGCAGGAATTGCATTTCACGGTGTGCCGGGAGGACATGAGTTTACCTCATTTGTGCTTGGGCTTTATAATGCAGCGGGTCCTGGTCAGAAAATAGATGAAGATGCTTTAAAGGAAATTGAAAATATTCAAAGAAAAATAGATATGAAGATACTGGTATCTTTGTCTTGTACAATGTGCCCGGATTTGGTAATTGCCTGTCAGCGCATTGCAACCCGGAATAACAATATTAAAGCTGAGGTATATGACCTTCAGTATTTTGAAGATTTAAAGAAAAAATATAATGTTATGAGTGTTCCATGTTTGGTTATAAATGATGAAGATGTATATTTTGGAAAGAAGAATATAAATCAAATAATTGATATTGCAAAACAATAATAATTAGGTTTTATTTATGTATTATTAAAAAAGAAAAGCGGAATCGAGAAATTGGAAGGAATTTTGCCTCCGATTATTTTGCTTATATTTTTATTTTGATGATATTTAATTTCAGAGCCGAAAAAAGCTGTCTGTAATCGAGCGTATGGTGTTCGATTGCAGACAGCTTTTTGTTCAGGCTATGGTTCAAAAAGTGTGTGTTCTTGGTCAAATTTTAACATTTGTGCTCTGTATTCGGATGGGGTCATGCCATAGTGTGATTTGAAAAGCCGGTTAAAATAAGTTACGTTGTTAAAGCCCGATTTAAGGCTTATGTCTATGATACTTGACTTTGAAAACTTCAGAAGATTTTTAGAGTATTGAAGTCTTTTGAGATTTACATACTCTTTGAACGATATATTGTAAGTCATTTTAAAAATTCTGCCGAGATATTTCTCGTTATAGTGATAAATTTCCGCAAGTTGAGAAAGAGAAAATGCGCACATAAAATTGGAATCAGCGTATTCTTTCATAAGTGTGGCAATTCCCCAATCAGCTGATTTTATTGACTGAGGCGGATGGGTCATAACGATGAGTTTTATATAGCTTTCCAAAACACTGGCTATGTTAAAACAAGTTTTATGGCTTATGTTTTTTTCCATAGTTGAAGCATATTCCAATGGTGATTGCAAAAGACTTCTTTCACAAAGAACTTTCTCATCTTCTAAAATATTACCAATAAAAATAACAGCCGAAACTTCGTTATCGTCAAGAACGGGATAACAGTATTCATAAGCACCGTTGACACAATAGCCAAAATAAGGCGCTTTTGTGTCAAAGAGCTTTTGAATGGCTTTTTTCTTGCATTCCAGACAGCGGTCATAACCGTTTGGAATCTCTTTTGACGCAAAACAAAAAGCGCTGGAATGGATGATGTTTTTATATGCAGGTACTAATTTTTCGTTGTGATAATCTTTTACAAATAAAATACATATGTGAAGCAGAGTTCCTTGCTCTATTATGTCTATGAGAGTTTGTAATGACGCACATTCCAATTTTCAAGACCTCCTTTTGAGAGTATTTGTTCTATATACGAGTAGTATAACAAAAGTATGTGCTTTTGGCAAGAAGTTTATAATAACGATGTATCTTTTTTGTAATACAATTTAGAAAAAAATATAAGAAATTCATTTTCTTTGTTGTGTTATATTTAATAGGAGAAATATAATGGTTTTGTTTTTTTTGCCTTGATTTTAAGCAAAGTGAATAGACAAACTATCTTTTGTGCAAGATAATTTGGCAAAAAAGATAGGAAATCTGTTTTTTCTTGTGTTATAGTTAAAACAGAAGAACGTAAAACTGTGATAGATTTAAATCATTTGTATAAGGAGAATTGCTGTGACATTACGAGAAAAGATTTTGAAGACATTTGTTGTTACAATCCGTGAAATAAATGCTCACGGTGGCCCGGAGAAGTTTTTTGAGAAGTATCCCGTGGGAGGTTTATTTTACAGAGAATTTGCAGATGGACCTTTTGATGAAAACGGAAACGAAACCGGAACAGGGATGACCCGTGAAAAATTGGAATTATGCAAAAAGTATGCTCCAAAGGATATGCTGATTTGTGCTGACAGTGTGAAAATAGATGGTCAGGACTTGTTTGGCGCAACTCAGATGACTCTTGGCGGTGCTGATGACGAAGAAATTTCCTATGAATGGGGAAAAAGCATAGGTATGAGATTCAATTCTCAAGGTGTGGATTGGTCTCTGGGACCAAGTATGGATATGTTTTTTACAAATGCAATGCCGCTTATGGCTGTCAGCGATGATCCAAAGGTGACGGCACGTATTTACAGGCAGGTGGTCAGAGGCATTCAGGATCAGGGCGTTTGTGCAACAATAAAGCATTTCCCCGGCCTTGGCACAGACAGCATGAATATGCATTATGCACCCGGAAGAAATATTCTCCCTTTTGACAAGTGGATGGAAACCTACGGCTATACATATATGGAGTTGTTTAAGGAAAGCCCGATGTGTCTTATGAATACCCATACGGCACTTCGTTCGTATGATAATGAGTTTACTGATGGTTACTTTCCTGTTGCCACGTTCTCAAAGAAGCTGAACAACGACCTTCTTCGTGATACTCTTGGTTTTAAGGGGGCAATAGTTACAGATGCAATGATTATGGGCGGTAATGCAACGGGAAATGACGTGAATGAGTGCGCTCAGGCATTTAAGTGCGGCGCAGACCTTCTATTGTGGCCTGTTATGAAAACTGCTGACAGAATTGAAGAAATGATTTTGTCGGGAGAAATTCCCATGAGCCGTCTTGATTCTGCACTGGAACACATTGAACAAATGCGGAGCTTTCGGAAAAGGGCATTGGAAAATAAAAAATATGACCAGCCTTCAACGGAATTTGTCAACAAAACAGCAAGAAAACTTGCTTCAAATGCAATTTGCTGTCTTAAAAATGAAAGAAATATTCTTCCACTTGATTCCGAAAAATATGAAAAAATTCTTTTGGTTGATGCTTGTACAGAAGAAAATGATGTTTCAATCAGCCTTCTTCAGAAAGAACTTGAGTCGCGTGGGAAAAAGGTTGAAGTTGTGCGCGGTATAGATGACAAAGGCTCGGAAGTATGCTGGCAGGCTGATGTGGACAAGCTGCAGGAAGGTCAGGACCTTGTTATATTCAATGTTCGCGGAACATATCTGAGTGACTGGAACAACACCTTTATGACAATATGGGGCTCGCATATGTTTGACAAACAGAGAAAGCTTATATTGATTTATGGCTCGCCTTTTTATGCACCTGAATGTTTCCCTGAAGACCCGACAATTATTGAAATGAACAGCAATCCAACAGAGTTTACGGTTGGTGAAGCTGTGAAAAAAATATTTGGTGAAGACGAGTTTAAGGGTAAGCCCATGCTCCGAAATATTAAGGATGGTGTTCTTTGTGTATAATTTTGACAATCAAGCAAAGGAAATAACAATAAAGAAGTCAAATCCACCAACTCCGTGGATGAATTATTTGTCCAACGGAACATTTCATACCATGATGAGTCAGGCAGGTGGTGGAGTTGCATTTTATAAATCACCGCAGATATGGAGAATAAATCATTACAGATTCTTTCATCTTCCCACCGACAGAAGCGGTTTTTATACCTATATCAAGGATGGAAATACGTTTTGGTGTCCCACGGCAGAGCCTGCAAAGGAGAAGCCTGAAAAATGGCAGGCATCTCACGGCATGGGATATACTCGTTTTGAAGCGGAACGGTGCGGGTTGGAGGTTACTGCAAATTATTTTGTGGGTAAGCTTGAAAACTGCCTTATCTGGAATTTAAAACTCAAGTCTGATACTGACAGAAGGATAAAAATCTTTCCTTATGTAGAACTTGGTATGATGGAGTTTATGCGTGAGCTTCAATGGCAGTGCTATAATAAACACCAACTTGAGTGTTACAATATGGACGATATTCTGGTATATGAGTATGGAGTAGAGGATCAGCCAAAGCCTGACGCAACACCACTTATTTATTTTGCCACCAATGAACCCATTTCAGGATTTGATTGCGACAGAGATGAGTTCATCGGAGGATACAGAAGCGAAGAAAATCCGCAGAGAGTGGAGCAGGGCAAGTGCACCAATTCAACAATGTGTGGAGGAGATCCTTGCTTTGCACTTGAAATTGACATCGAGCTAAAGGCAAATGAGGAAAAGACGGTGAATATTTTTCTCGGTGCGGCAATGACCGAGGAAGACATTAAGACAGGTGTTGCGCATTGCAGAGAGGAAGATTTTGTTGAAAAATCATTTAAGCTTTTAAAAGAACAGTGGGCTGAGCATCTGGGTAAATTTCAGGTTACGCTTCCTGACAAGGATGCGGAAACAATGATTAATATCTGGAATCCGTATCAGGCTGAGAGAAACTTTCAGTTTTCAAGAAACATCAGCTATTATG
This sequence comes from Clostridia bacterium, assembly GCA_017436245.1. Lineage (GTDB taxonomy): Bacteria > Bacillota > Clostridia > Monoglobales > Monoglobaceae > SIG440. The sequence continues at coordinate 18,989 of JAFSDN010000100.1, read as the reverse complement.
CAACGGGAACATTCCGTGGCGTTGGTGTTCGAGATACGGCTCAGGATATACTTGCAATGGTGCCTTTTGATTTAAGACGAGCGAAGGATAAGCTTAATTTGCTGTTTGGACAGCAGTATAATGACGGACATTGCAACCACTATTGCTTTCCCAATGAAGGCTGGGAGCCCGTAACAAGAATTCATTCCGATAACCATTTGTGGCTTGTTATGACAACACACAGCATTATAATGGAGGAAGGCTCACTTGACTATCTTGATGAAAAAATAGAATATTATGATGGCGGAGAAGGAACAGTCTGGGAACACATAAACAAGTCCATAGATTTTACTGAAAATAACCTTGGAGAAAACGGATTCCCCCTTATGCTTGCATCTGACTGGAACGATATGCTATCCAGAGTTTGCCGTGAAGGCAAAGGTGAAAGCATATGGACGGGAATGCAGTTTGGCATGGTTCTTCGTCAGATTGCAGAGCTTGCAAGATTGAAGGGCGAAAGTGATGAAAGGTTTAACAAGCTGTATGACGCCCAAAAGAAAATTGTGAATGAAGTTGCCTGGGATGGACAGTGGTTCAGACGTTGCATTACGGACGACGGAAGATTTATCGGTTCTGACAAAGAACCTCAGGCAAAGGTATGGCTTAACTCTCAAAGCTGGGCGGTGCTTTCAGGCTTGGGCGACATAGACAAGCAGATGAAAGCTATGGACAGTGTGAAACAATATCTTGACACAGAGATTGGTATCAAAAAAATACATCCGTCAATGAAGCATTATCCAACAAAAGAGGATCCATTGACTTATGACAAACCGGGATGTAGTGAAAATGGTTCAATTTTCTGTCATGCCAATACCTGGGCAATAATTGCGGAATGTATACTTGGCAGAACAGACAGAGCATACCAATATTATCATCAATTGCTCCCTATGATTGCTCAAAAGAAGGTGGGAGAATGGCGGTATAAGGCTGAACCATATGTGTATTCGTCAAATATTTTTGGTCCCGAAAGTGACAAGTTTGGTCTTGCCAATGTAAGCTGGCTTTCGGGAACAGCGGCATGGATGTATGTGGCTGTTACACAATATATGCTTGGAATAAAGCCTCGGTTTGACGGCTTGGAAATCAGCCCGTGTTTGCCTGGTGAGCTTCTTCCTGCCAAGGTTACAAGAGTGTTCAGAGGCAAAAAATATGAAATTACAATAAATAACAACGAAAAGCAGTTTATACCTGTGAAATAATCTCTTTGCGTTTGTTGTATGAAAGGGAAAAGTATGTTAAAGAAAATCGTTGCAGTTACAATAGTTTTGTCGATTCTGTTATGTATGACGCAAACTTTTGCTTATCTTAGCTATAATGTGGGCCCTGTTGTCTATGAAATGGAAAATAAATATATAAGTACAATGGAGAATGCATCAAAAAGCGGAACAGGTCTTTCTTTTAGTTCAAACGGAAGCGTTACTTATGATTTTTATCTTCCGTTTAACGCTGTGTCTGTCGATGTGACATATTCAGCGGATGCTGAAACGGTTCTCTCTGTTTGCACGGAAGAAAAGACAACGGAAAAGGTACTTACACCGGGAACATCTGTGAAATGCTCGATTCCCTTTGAAATAACAGAGAGAAAAGGTGAAAGAATAATGACCTTTTCGGTGACATCTGCGTGTGTTGTTGCCAATATAAGGTTTAATAAAGAGCTGATTGAAACGGTTAATGCAGAGCTGATTTTTTGTGATTTAACAAAAAACGAAGCCGCAATACAAAGTGCTGTTCTTTTGGACGTTAATGCCGGAATGGTTATGGTAAACGGCGGCAAACGTTATATAAACAATGAAAATCCAAAGGAGCTTGCAGAAATATTTGATGGCAGAGTATATCTTCCGGCTCAAACCATGGCAAAGATTTTCGGTCTGTACATTGAGGATATGCCAAGCAGAGACTATCTTTTGTTGAGAAGTGACAAGCTGGAGCTGATGTTTTGCAATGATTTTTCGTACTTAGAAAGGTTTGGCCACGAAAAAGAGAATATTGAAAATATAATTGTATACAAAAACGGAAAGACCTATTTGCCGCTCAGATATTTTGGAGAATTGCTTGGAAAAACAGTTGGCTATAAAGACGGAATTGTGGCAATAGATGATAAGTTTTCCGTATCAAATATTCTGAACGATAATGGAGTTTTTGAATATGTCAGAGAGCAGTTCGCGGATTTTTATCCCGAAGCCTCTGCAGGAAGAACTTATTATGTTGCACAAACTGCAAATGCTGATGACAACAATCACGGAACGCTGACTGCACCCTTTGCAACAATAACAGGTGCGGGTAAAGTTGCAAAAGCCGGTGATACGGTCATTGTCAAAGAGGGCGTATATCGTGAAAAGGTAACTGTGGCAAACAACGGTGAGCCAACATCGCCTATAATTTTTAAGGCAGAAAATGAAAATACTGTCATATCGACGGCTGAGGAGCTTGGAGGGTTTACGGTTGATGATGAGCGGACGACTGCGGCGGGAATGACGGTGTATAAGGCAAAACTGCCTGATGATTGGGAAGATTTGGGCGTTGGAAGAAATCAGATTTTCTTTAATGGAAAATCAATGGTTGAAGCACGCTATCCAAACGGCCCTGCAATAGAAACGGGCGACCAAAAGGAAGCATTGTGTTCCCTTTGGCCTGTTTGGGGAGGTCTTGTGCCCAGTGATGATGATTACAAGATGATTACAAGTGATACTCTCCTCAATCAGGAGCCGGGACATTGGGTTGGTGCCACGGTGGTTGCCATGCGTGGACATGAGTACACCCTTGATAGTGCAACGGTTGTGGAATCGGGCAACGGATATTTGAAGGTTGACGATGTTTCAGCATATTACTGGGAAATAAGCAAAACAAATGTAAATAAACATTGGACACCTTATGCGTATCTGAGTGGTCACATAAATGCACTTGATACTTATGAGGAATGGATTATAAAGGATGGTTATCTTTATTTTATACCGTCGAAAGATTCTGATATTACAGATTTGAAGGTTGAAATCAAGAGTAGACAGCTTGTGGCAGATTTGTCTGATAATGCTTATGTGAAGTTCAAGGGCTTTACAACAATGGGTGGAAGTATAAAGATGAACAACAGCGTGATGTGTACTCTTGACGGAATGAATATGAAATATCTGAACCATTATGTCAAGAGTAAGGACCAACATTCGGGATTCATTGATGATGCCGTTCCCACAAATCCAAAGGGCGCACCTGCCAGAGGCGAGGTTGGTATTTATATCGGCGGCGAGAATAATGTGGTGATAAACAATACTTTTGATACAGCGGCTGCGGCTGCAATTTATGGTGTTGGTTCTTATACTTATATTGAAAATAACATTGTAAAAGACTGCGGTTATGCAGGGAGCTATGTTGCAGGGCTTTATTTCACAGGTGAGGCATGGAGGGATAAAACAGACAAGAGAGGTGGCAATTATATTTGTCGGAACACGGTATATAATTCAGGACGTGCGGTTTTACAGTACACATCTCCCATAGGTGAAAAAATGTGGCCACAGCTTCCTTCGGAAATTGCTTTTAATGATTTTCACGATGGTATGCTTACCTCGGTTGATACGGGTGTGGTATATGAATATATGGTTTTAATGGGAAGTGAAAAGCTATTCACGAAAATGCATCATAACTTGGTTTATTCAACATCAAAGCAGACTTCGCCCGAAAGTCGCGGCATATATCACGATGGCGGTGCTGAAAATATTGATACGTATTCAAATGTGACCTTCAGTGTGGAACCAAATACAGGATTCACTATTGCAGGGGTTTATAATCAGGCGGCAGCTCATGCGGTAGCATATTGTCCTGCATGGAATAATTCACATCTTAGCAGAAGCATAAGCGGAGGAAAGGAAAATCTCAGACCTGAGGATTTCCCAAATCAGAAGCCTTTCTATGCAGGGGCAGATACAGACGAAGAATACCTTGTTAATTTTGATGCCCTGAATAATCCGACGGAGCTTTCTATGTATTTTGCGGATGAGGCAACGTTATCTGATGGAGTTGAACTTAATGCCGGTGCGGCTGTGCTTGATACTGCGGGAGACTATATTAAGTTTTCAGACGTGGATTTTGGAGAAAAAGGAAGCGCTGAGTTTATCATAGAGTTTTATGGTGACAAGTTTAATACGGGTGACATAGTAGAAATTATTGTTGGCGGAGAGCTTGGAGACAGCACAAATAAGGTTTATAAATGTACGCTCACGGCAACTGCACCTGATAAAGATGATGTTAATATATTTACAACTTGTGTTGAGGATATACTGAGGGGTAGCTCCAATGTGTATATCAAAACAACAGCTCCAAAATCGGCACAGATTCTGAGCCTTAAAACAGGAGAAGCGGAAACGGAGCTTCTGGAGCTTAATTCAAAGCGTGTATATGGTGGAAGGTTTACTGATTACAGGCTGGGTTCGGGTCAACTGCTTGTGCCTCAAAGCAGTTATTCCGCACCGGATGACGTGGTAAATCCTGTGGTAAACAACACAAGAAACGGAAATACCCTTATTTATGAAGATGTGAAGTTTGACAGTGCGGCAACCAAGCTGACGTTGATGAGCTGTTATTGGTACACACCGCCAACCCTCAGTGCGGAAGTAAGAATAGACGATTTAAACAGTACACCCATTGGCACTATTCCCATTGAATATACGGGAAACGGGTATTATAACTACAAAGAAAATACAATAGATATATCAGAGGTGTCTGAAGGGGTTCACACAGTATATCTGACCTTCAGAGGAGGAGCGGATGATACATCAAATCTGTATTGGTTTTCATTCGGTAATTAATCTGTGTTAAAAATCAACCAATATATAAACAAGGAGGATGACTATGAAGAGACGAATTTTGTGTTGGATTGTGGTGCTGAGTTATGTTTTTACAGCTTTTGCGGCCTTGAACGTTAATGCGGCTCTCGGAAACGAAACCGAGATATACTTTCTTGGACCGCGTGAGTATGTGTTGAGTGAAGAATACCTTGTTTCTGCAGAGAATGCCAAGGCTAACAACAAAGGTCTTGAAATTGAAGCAGGAGGCAGGGCGAGCTATGGCTTTTACTTACCATTCAATGCAGAAAGCATAACAATGACGTTCACAGGGAAGCCTGTTCCGATTAGCGTTTCAAACGGAACAGAAACTTATGTTGTTGAGCCGGGAGATGAAAAGACATTTACTTATGATTTGGCGGTTAATGACCGGATTGGCGAGAAAGTTTATACTTTTTCGGCTGAATCAAAGGCAAGTCTTTCAAAAATCGCATTCGATGTGGCTAAGGAGTGGAGCTCTTTTGAGGCGGGAGAAGCACCTCCTGCAATTTCGGATGAGGAGTTTATGCTTCAGACGGCTGTTTTAATCAAAACGGATTCGCCCATGATAATTGTGAATAACGGCAGACGCTACATAGATATTGAGGACAGAAATGCATTTCCTATATATGTAAACGGAAGTGTTTATCTTCCTGTTCATACTCTTGCAAGAGCGTTGGGATTATATTATGAGGATTTGCCCGATAAGAAATATGTTCTTTTGCGCTATCAGTCGGATGAGCTGGTGTTTACCGGGAATTTTTCGTATTCAAACAATATTCACGGAGAGAAAACACCTATAGATAATGTGGTGCATTATGCAAATGGCCGAACCTATCTTCCTGTCCGTTATATCGCTGAATTTTACGGCAGATGTGTTGGATATAAAGACGGTTTGATTGCCATTGATGACAATAAGTATTATGTTGCAGATTTCCTTGATGAGAACACATCGGTTAACAAGTATATACAAAAAAGATTTGCAGAACTGATGCCTGATAATATCACAGGAAAAACCTATTATGTTGCAAAATCAGCAAATGCAAGTGACACCAATCCCGGAACATATGAAGCGCCCTTTGCAACAATCAGCAAGGCGGGTCAGGTTGCCATGGCGGGTGATACGGTAATTGTCCGTGAGGGTGTGTACCGTGAAACCGTGACGGTTAAAAACAACGGAACACCAACCTCGCCCATTGTGTTTAAGGCGGCTGAAGGCGAGAAGGTTGTGATTTCTGCCACAGAGGTAATTGATGATTTTATCTCTTATGGTGATAATATGGCGGTGGCAAGCTATCCGTATGATTTGGGCTATGGAAAAAATCAGGTGTTTTTTGGCGAAAAATCCGTTCCCGAAGCACGGTATCCCAATGAACCTGCCATCAGACTTGGGGGCGATAATGAACCGCTGTCGGACAACTGGCCTGTTGCGGCACCGCTCACGACAGATGCGGACAATCATTTGCGTGTTGAACACAAGGAACTGCTAAATCAGCCTGAGGGCACATGGGACGGAGCAAAATTTATATGTCTGCGCGGACACGCATATGCAACAAGCTATGCCATGGTCAAACATTCCAAACCGGGCGAGCTTGAGCTTACCAACACCAGCAAATACTTCTGGAATCCCACCAGCGTGAACGGTCAGGTTAAATGGGGCTATCTTGTGGGAGCCAGAGCGGCAATAGATTTACCGGGCGAATGGGTGGTTGAAAATGATACCCTGATAATGATGCCGCCCGAAGGCAAGAAGGCAGACGAGCTCAGCGTTGAGGTCAAGGCTCGTCAACTTGTGATTGATATTCCCGAAAACAAGTGCGTTCAGTTTGATGGTTTTACCACAATGGGCGGAAGTATGCGCCTCAACAACAGCGAGCTTTGTGTTATAAAGGATTGCACAATTAAGTATAATAACCACTATACATATTCAATGGACCAGCGTAGCGGATATATTGACGATTGTAACTATGATGACCCCAACGGTGCGCCAACCCGTGGTGAGGTTGGATTGTATGTTGGCGGATATGACAATATTTTTGTGAACAATACCTTTGATGAGGCGGCAGCGGCGGCAATTTACAGCGTTGGATGTTATGCATATATTGAAAATAACCTGATAAAAAGCTGTGGCTACGGCGGAAGCTATGTTGCGGGACTTTCGTTCCCCGGCGAAGCATGGAGAGCCGCTGATGCCCCAAGAGGCGGTATGACGGTTGTGGGGAATACGGCGTATAACGCAGGACGTTCAGTGCTTGTGACTCAGAACCCCAGTGGTTCGGCATGGGAGAGAGCAGTTATTCCGTATGAGGTGGCATATAATGAGTTCTATAATTCAATGCTTACATCCCTTGATACGGGTATTATATATACATATCTTACAGACCACGGCAACAACAGACACAAAACTCAGATGCACAACAATCTTATATACTGCACCTTTGACGAATCGTGGCCGTTCTCAATGGGGTTATACCACGATGGCGGAACAATGAACATAGATACGTATAACAACCTCATATTCTGTGCTGAACCTGGTGTGAGCTACACTCATGAATCGTACGTTATGACCCATCTCAGACCTCTTAACTGGCATCAGGCGGATATATGGGCAAACGAGGAGTTGAAGCATGCAGTTGTTGGCGGCCGTGACGGACTCAAACCCGATGATTATCCGTATAATATGATGTTTGATGCAGGTTCAACAATCGGAAGAGATGTTTATACAAAGAATTACGAACAGATTATAAACAATCAGGCAGAGGCCGGTGTTGACCTTGAGCTTATTGATACTGAGGATGCGGAATTTTCGGAAGAGGCTGTTCGGGTTGGACGGGATGTAAGACTTGACGGCACAGGAGAATGGATTAAATTCTCTGATATTGATTTTGATGTTGCAGGAGCAAAAAATCTGGGGATTTATTTCAAGGGCGACAGATACAACACTGCACCTCAGATGACGGTTTTTGTTGACGATTGTGAAAAGGGCAAAAGCTTTCAGGTACCCGTCTTCTATTTCCGTGCAAGAACAGCGGATGACCGTGAGATGATGATAACCAAAATAACGGGCGTAACAGGTAAACACGATGTATACATTAAAATAACTGAGGCGGCAGGCTATATTGACATAAGCGGAGTGAAGCTTGTGGATATGCCAAACAATGAGCCGAATAATTCTGTAATTTATGGCGGCAGCTTTACGGATGCCAAGGTACCTCAGGGTAAAGATAATATGCCTGTTGTTATGTATGGTGCAGAAGGGGATTATGACAATTCCTATGTAAGCAACGCACGGACGGGGTCTTGCTTCCTGTATGAAAATGCAGACATAGAGTATTTGAGTGATATTGCAGAAATCAAATATAAAGTGCCAAAAGGTCAGGGCGGTCAGAAATTGCAGATACGCCTTGGTTCACCGGATGCCGAGCCTGTTGGCGAATTTGTTCTGGAAGAAACAAACGGAGATGAATGGAAAGAAGATTTTGTTGATTTGAAAAAGGCTGCACAGCCCGGCAAATATGAGATATATTTCACCTTGTCGGACGATAACGGGGTGGCAGGAGCAAAGTCGATGGACCTTTATTATGTGAAGTTTTCAAGCTATGAGCAGTATGACATTATAAAACGCACAAAACCGGCTGCGGCTTTCACCGAGGCAATTGCCGCACCTGAGGGCGAATTTCCGCCGGCAATCAACACAAGCACAAACGGCGACTCTGTCACAGAGTTTGTAAACAACACATGGCCGGGTACAATTCTTGTTTACAAGGACTGGGAAGTTACAAAGCCTTCCTCGAAGATTGTTGCAAATCATTGCACGGGAACGGTATACTCAGGACAAAGTGTTCAGATCAGAATCGGCTCAAAGGATGCTGAACCCATTGCTGAATTCAAGACAATCGGTAATGGATGGAGTGCATGGACAGATGTGGAGGTTCCGCTCAACAGAATACTCCAACCCGGAACATATGATGTTTATGTGACCTTTATGGAGCCTGACGGTAAATATGTGGGTAAATCAGCCAACTTTGCATATTTCAGATTTGATGAGTAGTGGACACATTCGTTATATCAGAGAAATAATAAAAAATATATATTTAGGAGTTGAAAAATATGAAAAAAGCATTGGCGTTGATTTTTGTATTAATCTTTGCTGTGTCAAGCCTTGCCGGCTGTGGAGATGATGCAGGCAACAAAGGTTCAGGTAACTTTACTGATGTTGACTACAAGGTGAATGAAGAAGCGGCAAAATATTCAGATTCGTCAGAAATGCCTGACTGGACAGGGAAAAAGCTTGAACTCACAATGTGGTACGGTGCGGGCTCATATTCCCTCAAACGTAACGAAATTGCAAATAATGATGTTGTTACTGATGAGATTGCCCGTGTGACAGGCGTGAAATTTGCGGAGGATTCATATGACAACGGCGGCGATATGCAGGATGCAAAAATTGCAAAAATAATCGCTTCAGACACGTGGCCTGATGTTGTGATGGGATGCCAGGGTAATGTTCTTGAGGATTTGATTGCGGAAGATATGCTTTATGATTTGACAGAGCTCATCCCCAAATATATGCCCAACCTTCATGCGCTTATGGAAAAGGGCGATTTCATGAAGAGCAACCGTGAAGACGGGAAAATATATGAATTATATCTGAATGCTCCAATTGAGTATATGTATCCGGATATGGACCCTGAGCTTATTATGCGACGCAAAAACCCTGTATCTCACGGTACATCAGTTCTTGTCCGTGATGATATTTTGAAAAAACTTAAGCCTGAGGCATTTACTCAGGATGAGCTTATAAGCAAATTTGAACAAAATGGTGGGTTTACCGAAGAAGAAATCCTGAATGCATCCTTCAGCTCAAAGGAGGAGTTTTATCAGTTCCTTCGTGATATAAAGGCGCTTAATCTGAAAGAAGGAAACCGTGAAGTTTATGCAACCTATGCGCTTTCGGGCTCTGATAACTGGGATCTTCTGTATTATTTAACAGGAGGCTTGTACGGATATTCAGGAAACAGCTATTTTACCTATTATGATGTGGAAACGGAAAAAATTGAATATATGTATGATAAGCCTTTGTTTAAGGAAGTGCTCCAGGATATAACAGAGCTTGTTCGTGAAGATGTGATTTCACAGGATTCTTTGGTGGATAACAGAGCAATGTTTGAAGAAAAGTGTGCAAATGGTTTGTATGCAATACTCTATGGCTCAACTGCTCCTGATACTGATACACTCAACAAAAATGCAAAAGGATATAAGTACCGCAAGGTAAATATCAATATTCCCAACAATGAGAACAAGTTTATGCTTATCGCAAATCAGTTTGCAGGCGGCTATGGCTACGGATTTCTGAAAAATCGCATAGAGGAAGAAGACATGGCGCAAATTCTCAGATATTTTGACTTCATGCTGACCGATGTGGGACAGAAGCTGGCTGCATGGGGACCCAAGAGTGCAGGTCTCTTTGAAGAAACAGACAAGGGCAGACGATTCACCAATAAAGAACTGGAAGCTCAGGCTGTATACGGTGAGGCAAATGACTCTGTGCTTAACTATGGTCTGATGAACAAGCAGTGGCCGGGATACCCTATGGGTGAAAACAGATGGGATCCCATTTATGTTTATGATTTTGTTCCCAACCTGACCAGAATGAACTATTATTACTCCACAGGAACATATAATCCTGCCACAAGAATTCAGGGAATTGACCCTGCAATCTGGACTCTTACAAACTATGTGGATGAAATTGCTCGTTTCTGGAGCGCACGTACATCCTTTGAAGAAGATTTAACCAAGATTCTGACGGCGAAGAATGACCGGGAGTTTGAAGCATTTTACAATAAAATGGTTGAAACAGGCAGACGTAATGGCTTGAATGATGAGGCTCTTGCTGAAGCCAATGATGTGTGGAGAAATCAGATTAACAAGGATTATATTGGAAATATTGACGAGCATGTGAAGACTAAAAAATAATTGTTTTTGAGTTGTTCTGCAGATTAATATTACAAAAGGGAGGTATGTTAATGAGAAGAATTATCGGGCTTTTTCTGTCGGCGGCAATTATTTTTCAAATTCTGTGCGTAATGCCCGTTTCGGCATCAAGCTCAAACCCGGTTTTTGATTTGGATGTTTCGGGCTATGTTCCGTCTCAAAAAGCCGGAATAACAAATGCCGGTTCGTCAACCACGGCTGTAATCAGCATCCCGGGAAGTGCTCCGGCACTTGGCTCAAGAATGATAATGACAGGTGAAACAGAGAACCATCTTGAATTTAATACGTCGGACAATAAGCGTCCGGGTGTGTTTGTCAAGGTTGAGGATGCGGCACTTACTGCAGGAACTGATTTGACCTATGAAATGTGGGTGAAGCCGGACGGAGCAGGAGGCGGTGCGGATACGTTGCTGATGATAACTGACGGAGTCACAGAGTCAATGCAGATTATGCTTTCGGGCACTACGCTGAATGCAAAGGTGTTTGGAAAGCAGTTGGGCGGTTCAAGAATATATGACACTCTGAGCGTTGACGGTTGGAGTCATCTTGCCTTTACCCGAAGGTTTGCTGACGGAGAATGGATTGGTGCGGCTTATATCAACGGCAAATCCATTGGTACATTGAAAAAAACGGGTGAATTAATCGAAAACTCGTCATATTATCTCACAATAGGCGGAGTGGGAGCGGGATTGACCTTCAAGGGTGACATCAGCGGTTTCAAGGCTTATGACCGGGCATTGGACAGCAATGAAGTGAAGGAACTGTACGATGAGGCTTATATTACGTATTTGGATTGCACTGAAGAAATGAATCTTGTTTCTTCAAAGCCTTCAGCGGATACACGGATTCCCCTTTATGGAACAATAGAGCTTATTTTTGATAATTTTGTCGACAAGGACACAATCGACAATATAACCTTCACAGATGCGGAAGGAAAAACATTGCCCGATGTGGAGATTACAGCAGGTGAAGAGGAATACACAAAGAAGGTTTATGTCAATTACAGCGGTCTTGAGAACGATCAGGATTACTGGATAAACATAGGTGCAGGTCTTGCTTCAACACTGGGCTACTATCATGAATTGGCAAATATTAAGTTCACCAGTGAGTCAAATGTTCTCTTTGAAGAGGATTTTTCGGGTGAGGAATATGAAGTGGGGACACCGCCGCCCATGGATAAAGGAATTGTGTATATCAGCGACAATGTGACGGGAAGCAACTCAAACTTTGTTGTTCTTGAAACAGAAGACGGCGACAAGTATATTGCAGGTGTTTCAAATACAGTTAAAACTGACACCATGATGATATACGATATTGAGCCTGATTTAAGGAAGGAAGCAATTTCCATAGAGCTTGGCGTAAAAGGATATGTTCCGGACAATCCGTATGATGCAGGAAGCGGTCCTGCAAGGAAATGTCTCAGGTTTTACAGCATCGAAGGCAAGTATACGTCAGAATTCGGTGATATTTCCGAAAAAATAAACTTTGGAGGCGGTGTGGCGTCCTCAACACCGGCAGAGGATGGCTTCAGTTATATTAAGGTTGTTGTAGCTCCGGGGGATGATGGCCTTTATAGCTTTGATTTATACACAGATATGGGCTCCGATGAATACAGAAGATTTGGCTCGGCAAACAATCTGAACTATGCCGATATTGGCAAGGTTATGCTGGCACATGTTTACCCAACCGAGGAAAGTCATTGCGGCAGCTGTGGCTTTGCAATTACATCTGTTAAGGTTTCTCGTGTAAATGTTCCGATACTTATTGGAGAGACAAACCGTGTGGTGGAGAAGGGGGCGGACAGCCTTGACCTCCAGTTCAGTTGTGCCATGGACGAAAACAGTCTGGAAAATGCAGAGTATGTTTTGAGTGACGAAACGGGTGAGTATACGGTCAACGTGGAGTATAGCAGTTATGATGAAGAAAACAATACCGTAACCCTTGAACTTATGGAACACTTACTCCCCGGAATTAATTATTCGCTTTCGGTTATTGGTGCAGTGAGTGAAGAAAACAGAGCGTTTGTTGGAAATGATGTTCTTACGCTTATTCAAAAGCCAAACGCCAATGTACCCACAAGCACAAGTATTGGAGCATTGTCGGCCGGTGCAACACGTGTTGATGCGAGTATTGATATTCCGTCAGGGGAAAAGGTATCTTGTGCATTGATGCTGTTTGGTGCTGATGGAAGACTGAAGGCATCGAAATTAGAGGAGGTTTCCTCTGTGACAGGAGGAATAACTCTTTTGCTTGAGAAACACACAGTGGAGTCAGGTGATACAGCAAAGTTGATTATTATGGATAAAACAGACAGCGGTGGATATTTCCCGGTTTTTGCGCTACCAATCACGATGAAGTGTGAATAGCTTTTTCTGTTTGGATTAATTATTTTATATAAAAATTTTTATAAAAAGGAGCAAAAAAATGAAACGGTTATTTTCAATTATGTTAACAATGGTAATGGTTATCGGTATGGTTGCTGTACCAAATATGGGAGTATCTGCTGCCACAGGAGAACCGGTTTTTGACCTGTACTTTGAGGACTATGACGGAACAGCAGACACTACAAACCGGATTATGAACGGTGTTGCTGGAAATACATCAGTTGTTACTGTTACAAACACTCCCGGACTTGTTACAGAAACAATAAACGGTAAAGAAGTGAAATCTCTTCAGATTTCGGATGCAAGCACAGGAACAACAAGAAACATGGGTTACCTGAAGGTTGAAGATGATATTTTCGAATCTCCAAACAACCTGACAATTGAAGCTTGGTTCAAATGGAACCCTGTGATTGCAAGCAACAACTGGAATCACGGAAATGTTTTCAATATTACAAATGGTGACCAGAGTGCTTTCAAGCAGTCAATGCAGCTCAAGGTGTTTGGTAACGGTGATGCTGGTACAACGTTAAACGGTGATGCATGGGGAACAGGGGCTACGACAAACTGGTTACATAAGGTTTATGCAAACAAGTGGATTCATTATGTTCTGACACGTGAATATAATGCGGCAAAAACAGAATGGACAACCACACAGTATATAAACGGTGTTCAGTTGAATCAGCAATGGAGACAGGACAGCCTCAAAACTCAGGAAGATGAAAACTTCTTTATGATGATTGGTTATAACCTTGACCCAAGCAAATCAACTGAATATCAAAAATGGTTCCACGGAAACATCGGTAGCTTTAAGGTTTATGATTATGCTTTAACAGCCGCTACGGTTGATGCAAACTTCCGTGCAGAGCAGAGCAATTGGCTGAACGAAATTGATGGTCATGTTATGCAGTTGGATTTGAGCGATTATACTGATTCGAATTATGTCTATCTGAAAAACAAGGAAAACAAATGGGGTCTGAGAAATGCAATTGAGGGCAACACAACAAACTTCAGCTTCCCCAACACATCTTCAAGCAGTAATGCAAAGCCTGAGCTGGTGGTGGAAAATACTCCCTACGGTGAACGCAGATATATGCGCTTCAGCAATAAGGATAATCAGACACCAATTGGCTCGGTATATATGACAGATCCATCAATGATGGGCGAGGATGAGCTGACAATTGAAACATGGTTCAGTTGGGAACATAATGATTCAACAACCATAGGCAACCTTTTGAGAATTACAGGGGCATCGGATGTTGAGACAACCAACACATTACGTATTATGGACAACAGCGGTTCTCTCTATTTCAGACCCTATGGAAACCAGTCAAGCAGTGGTACAAGCGTGAGTGCTGTTGATTACAAAGCAGAATATCCAACATGGAATCATCTTGCAATAACAAGAAAGTATGACAAAACAGCAAAGGTATGGCGTGCCCGTGTTTATCTCAACGGTGTTCAGATGGGCGGAGATATAGGTTACAGCACAGGTGACGAAGTGAATTATTTGCTTGAAGACAATACATATACATTTGTTACAGGTCGTGGAAACGGTAACTGGTGGTTCCGTGGAAGCCTTGGTACACTTGATGTTTGGAATGTGGCTCGTGATGCAGACACAATCAAGGCGTCTTATAATGAATCAAAGGCGCTTTGGCAGGCTGACGTAAACAGCGTTTCACTGGCTAACCTGAAATTCTCTGACGGTGAAAATATCCTTGGTTCAATGAATGAAAATACAACCAAGGTAACAGCAAGCTTCAAAATCGGAAACGGCACAAGTGCTGCAATCAGTCCCATAGCTGTTCTTGCATATTATGAGGGCAGTAAGCTGGTGAAGGCTGCAATCAACAACGAAATAGGTTCTGTTGCGGCATCTGCCAACACAGGTGATACGCCCGTTGAGGTTGAACTCACAGGCCTGACCCCTGTTGAAAACAGCAAGGTGAAGCTGTTTATCTGGGACGGAACAACTTTGGCACCGATTATGAATGTTGATTCGGGGATGGAGCTTGCCTTCACCCCGTCACTTTGACACATTTGGCGTCATAGTATATAATCCCGAAAGGAGCTTGCTCCCATCCACGGTTATTCCTGAAAATTTTGCTCTCACAACATATACCGGAAGGACCGTTGAAATTGCGGATGTTGAATATTATAAACAGCAAAACAAAGTTCTGTTGTATCCCGAAGAGCCAACTGTTGGCCAACCGTCTTATCAGTTGTCTGCCAATCCGGAATTGAAGTTTCTGGACGGAAGCACCCCGATTATTGCAGATGGTGAGTTTGTTCAGTCAATTCCTGTGGCAGATGAAGTATACGGTGTGTCCGTCGCCCGTGTTACATACAAAAAGAACGGAGCGTATCTGTATGATTTGAGTGGCATTACCGATTTTGATGTTACATTTGATGTTGCAAATGCCACGGGCGAGGCTCAAAATGGAATACAGTATACTGTTTTGACCGATGAAAGCGGATATGTTGTGGAAAAAGGTTTGTTTGACATGGGCAAAGACGAAGAAACAACTATTTCCACCGTGGTTAGCGGTTATACAATGGAACCGGGTGAAAATGTGGTTTTGATATTTGGTGAATGAAAGGTGGGGGCTGTTTGCCCCCTTTAGGCTGAAAGAAAATATAATCGAAAGAAAGGTGAGGCTTAGTGATGAAGAAAACGGCTATGGTTTTGGTTTTTGCAATAATTTTTACTTGCTTTGGTTCAACGGTTACAATGGCAGAAAGCAGTCATAATCCATATACCGGCCTCGAAATGACTCACTATGACGAAATTGTAAACGCAAACAGCATGAACACCTCAAATCCTGCCGGCTTTGTTGCGAATGTTAAGACGAATCAATATATTTTGTTCAAGAATGTTGATTTTGGAAAGACGGGTGCAATTGGCGTTTCTGTATATGCGGCAACTGCCGCCGACTATGCCGGAGGTACTGTTACCGTAAGGCTGGACGACCCAAAGGGAACGCCTGTGGCATCGGTAACAACATTAAATTCCGGTTGGAACACGCCTGTTGAGCTTTATGCTGACCTTGCACATACAGTTAAGGGTGTTCATGACGTTTATGTGACCAATGAAACATTGGTGTCAAACCTTTTCAGAGCGGTGTTTCTGGAAAGTGGATTCTCTCAGGGTGATGTTGCCATATATACCGAGGACAGAGTTTTTTCTGATATAGAGGGTAATAAGTATGAAAATGATATTTATACTCTTTATTCATTGGGACTTCTGGAGGGCTTTGATGACGGCATATATGAGCCTGAGTTTGGTGTTTCAAGGGCTGAATTTGCTCAGGTTATGTTCCGTATTCTGAATGACGGCACATATGCCGCAACGGAGCAGATTTTTGCAGATGTTGCGTATGAAAAGAATGAGGAAGTATTTAATGCAGTAGCTTATCTTGCGGAGCAGGGAGTTGTTTCTGTTCCTGAGGATAAATGTTTCAATCCGTATCAATATATAACATTAACAGATGCAATGGTTATGTGCGTCCGTGCGTTGGGTTACAAAACAATTGCAGAATTCAAAGGCGGATACCCGGGCGGTTATCTGGCGATTGCAACACAGGAACGACTCCTTTCGGGAATTAATTCGGAGGAATATCTTCGCCGGGGAGCAATGGCGGCACTTGTATATAACTTCCTGAATGCTGATTATCTTGATATTGAAACAATTTCAAGCAATGGTGATATTGAATACAGAAATGAGACAGGTATTCTTTTTAAAACACATGGAATAAACAAGGGAGTCGGGATTGTTTCGGCAAACTACCACACCGGCCTTGATATTCCTGAGGGAACAAGCGACGGCGGAGTGGTGATTATTGACGGCAAGACCTATAAGGTTGGCGAATCACCTGCATCTGCGTTGCTTGGTTATAAAACAAACTTTTTCTATAAGGAAGATGACGGAGTACGAACCATTCTTTACATCCGACCTGTTGAAAACCTGAAAAAGACAGAATATGACACCGCAAAAGGCGTGGAGATTTCTTCTTTTACGGAAAACGCACTCAGATACAGCACGCCTGACGGCAAGGAACGTGAACTGCGTTTTTCGGAAAATACCAGGTTTATATACAACAACAAGGCGGTTGATGCATCGCTAAGCAGCATTCTTGACAGCGGAATCTTCAGAGGAAAGATTACTCATATTGATAACAATGACGGAATAGATGTTGTTTTGATTGAACAGTACAGGAATATAATTATACAGAGCATAAATTCCAAAACCCTGGCTGTTACGGATATGCTCAGCGGTAACAGCTATGATTTGAATGAAAATAAGAATGATGTATATGTTTTTAACGGTGACAGGGCTTCATCGCCTTTAAAGATTAAAGAGGGAAGTCTTTTGACGGTTTATGCTTCAAAAAACGTCAGCGGAAGAAAATACGTCAGATGTCTGATTGAAAACAGTAATGTTATGGGCAAGGTTTCGTACAAAACCAAGGATGCGGTTGTGATAAATGGTGTGGAGTATGGAATTTCGCCTGAATGTGAACAGGATATTAATGTGGGACTTTCTGCAGAGTTTTATATTAATAGCTTTGGTGAGATTGTAACATTTGAGCTTGCAAAGGAGCTTGAAGGTAATGTTGCTGTTATTCTCGGATACAGAACAGAAGCCAAAGGTGCATTTGACAACACACAGGAAATTCGCGTGTTTACCAAGGGTAACAATGCTGTTAACATTTCCCTTGCAGAGAACGTTGTTATT
The DNA here is from genome assembly GCA_017436245.1 of Clostridia bacterium. Taxonomy (GTDB): domain Bacteria; phylum Bacillota; class Clostridia; order Monoglobales; family Monoglobaceae; genus SIG440. The sequence goes on along the minus strand of JAFSDN010000100.1, from coordinate 1,026 downwards.
GACGGTGTAATGTGCAAAACATTTGATGAAACTTTGAACGGAAAGGGTGTGTTTGCCGGCCTTAAAAATGTTGGCACGGCAACACTTGTCAGATACAAAACCAATTCTTTGGGCGAGATTAATATGCTTGACACACATCTTTCGGGAACAAATGATTCCAATGATATAATCAAGCGAATTACCGATAACGGAGTAAGCCGTGTTCAATGCTTCCAGTATAGTTCGATTTACGTGAATAATGATACCAAAATAATTATTCCATATGCGGACGATCAGGGAATATTCACCATCTGGGAAAAGGATAACTATGATTCCCTTGTGTATTCGGAACAGTTTGTGGCACCGGATCCAAACTCACAATCAACCATATTCAATGCAGATATTTATTCGGTTGGTTCTGAAAATAATATTGCAAATTATATAATATGGCATGGTAAGTCTGCTGACCAGGCAACAACCAAACCTTTGATTTTCGATAGTCTTGAGGTGAGTCTCAATGAGGACGAAGAACAAGTTTATAATTTGAATTTTATAAATTCAAACAGTTCCCAGACATATTTTGTCAAGGAAAGAGCCCTTGCAGAAAACTCAATTCTTAAAGCCCGTGTGGATAATCTTCAAAAGGGTGATGCTGTTCGTGTCAGAGCAGATGACCAAAACTATGTTTCTGAATTAACCTTTGAGTGTTACAATGATCTCAAAGCGGTAAGGAACGGAATTTCGGCAAGGGTTTCAAAAGATGCACCCTTTGCGTCCATTGACAAAATCAATTTTGATAACCGCTGTGTTTATGGTAAGGTAGTTGATAAGTTTGATGGATTTATCAAGATTGAATATAACGATGGCGGCTTGACTTATTATGACTATATCAAAGTGCCGGGCAATGCTATAATTGTATATGACTACAATGGCGGCAGGGAAATTCTGGAAAACATGGTTCCTGTCAGCGACCTTGAGCTGAATAAGGATTATGTGGTTGCTATTACTATGGGCAGATTCCCGTGTCTGGTTATTAAGTACAATCAT
>JAFSDN010000099.1 GCA_017436245.1 Clostridia bacterium | reverse complement strand
GGTGCTGCACAGAGAGTTCCTGTTCCCACAGGTTCAACAACAATCCTCACAGCAGTTGTTAAGGGTAAGGACATCACAAAGGAAGGCATCAACGCAGCTATGAAGGCAGCAGCTTCTGCTTCATTCGGCTACAACGAAGACGAAATCGTTTCTTCTGACATCGTTGGTATCACATACGGTTCACTCTTTGATGCAACACAGACAATGGTTGCAAAGATTTCTGACGACCTTTATGAAGTTCAGGTTGTTTCATGGTATGACAACGAAAACTCATACACAAGCCAGATGGTTAGAACAATCAAATACTTCGCAGAAATCTAAGATTTATGCAAAGCTAATTAAAATGAGGACTTTTGCTTACTGCAAAGGTCCTCATTTTTTCATGTTATATTTCAAATATTTTACTAAATCAGCATAAATATAAGCGGAATTGTCAGGCAGGACAAAAGGTGCGAAATAACAGCCATTCCTGCCGCAACACTTGTATCCTTGCCATAGGCACTGGGAATCACAATTGTGTTAAGTCCAAGGGGCATTGCCAGCGAACAAAGGGCACAAACAAAAACCGTTTCACCCATGGGAACAAACTTTGCAACAGCAATGAACACCAACGGAAAAACAATCAGTCTGACTATTGCAACAATATATGTGCGGACATCAGAAAAAGTCTTTTTAAAGCTGATTGTGGAAACCGTAATACCCGTCAGAAGCATTGCTATGGGAGACATACAATCGCCCGAGGTTTTCACAACCGATTTCAGCCATACAGGCAGCGGAATCTGTAACAATCCTATAATCATACCAATTATCATGCCAACAAACATGGGATTCAAAAAAGCCTTTAATCTTGTTCTGAAGCTCTTTTTTTCTCCTGCATTGGAAATCAGCAGCTCAGGCACGCCCCAAAGGTAAATCAAAACCCAAAGGGGAAGGGTGAAAATCAAATAGTCCATAAACATTTCGGGGAACAAAACACTTACCACCGCATTACCCATAAATCCAAAATTCGAAAAAGATAAACCGTATGTATAAATATTCCGAAGATATTTGTCCTTTGTCACAATCTTTGGAATCAGAATGGCAAAAGGCAAAACAATAATCATAATAACTGTGCTGATAAGCAAAATCCACCTTGCAGTTGAAAACGTCTCCACAGTAAAGTTATTCATGAATGTTCCAAGCACAAGTGCAGGCACAAACACGTTGTTTTCCAGCTTTGACAGAACCGATGCGGAATTTTCGGGAATAAACCTACCCTTTGCAAGAATATATCCTATTGCAATCAACGCAAAAAGGAATGCGGTTTGATTTAATGTAGAAAAAAATATTTCCATTGGTCTTTCCTCCCTAGAATAACTACTGATAGTCTAACACAAATTTTTTGATTTTTCAATATAACTTACCAACAATTATCCTCTCAAATTTTATCTTTCAAACAGCAAATTTACCATAGCCTGACAAAAGCTACGCAAAAAGAAATGATTCAAATCGCTTTGCACGGTTTGAATCATCCTCTTTTTTAATTTGCTTTTTTCGCAGCCTGTTTTGCCTCAATCTGCTCCTTAATCATCATGTCCTTAACCTTCATCAGGCGCACCTGAGTGCTTCTTTCATTTTCGTCAAGTTTCATGGTGATATATTTTATGTTTGCTTCCGTTTCAGGAATCATCACATGTTCAAGAGCATTAACACGGCGGCGTGTTTTTTCAATCTCTGCCGCCATGAGCTGACAGGATTTTTCAATTTCCGCCAGCCTGAGCATATCGGGGAAAATATCCGAAAGCGACTTCACCGCATAATCAAGGTCGCTTGATGTAAAAGCAAAGCCGTATGAATAAATATCATTTTCGCCTGGTGCCCTTGTTTTATAGTCAAAAACAGGAATTTCAACGCTCATAACATTTTTTGCACTGACCTCAACAGACAAGGACTGAAGGGGTGCCAGAAGTGCCGTATTCAACGATTCTTCACGCATAACCGCCTTTGCAAGCACAAAGTTTTTATTGGCAATTTCCAGACCCTCCTCCACCTTTTTGCGGAGTGCCATATTTTCTTTGACCAAATCAAGGAACCTGCGCATAAGCTCATCACGTTTATCCTTCAACAGCTTGTGACCTCTTTTTGCCGTCACAAGCTTCTTTTTGAGCCTGGTCAGCTCCATTCTTGTTGGATTTACCATTGTTGATGCCATGTTGACACCTGCCTTTTACTCTACATAGTATTTTTCAATAAATTCATCCTTAATACGCTTCAGCTCGCTCTTGGGAAGAATTGAAAGGAGCTTCCAGCCGATTTCAAGAGTTTCTTCAATGGTTCTGTTTTTGTCATAGCCCTGAGAAACATATTCTTCTTCAAATCTGTCGGCAAACTTTGCGTAAATCTTATCCATATCCGTAAGTGCCGCTTCACCTAAGATTACCATAAGCTCACGTGCATCCTTGCCTCTTGCATATGCCGCAAAAAGCTGATTCATGGTATTTGCATGGTCAGCACGTGTCTTACCTTCACCAATTCCCTTATCCTTCAAACGCGAAAGAGAAGGCAAAACATCAATGGGAGGTGCAATATTCTTTCGGTACAGGTCACGGCTGAGAATAATCTGACCTTCAGTAATATACCCCGTGAGGTCAGGAATCGGATGGGTTTTGTCGTCTTCGGGCATTGTCAGAATGGGTATCATTGTGATACTTCCTGCCTTTCCCTTCTGACGTCCCGCTCTTTCATAAAGAGTTGCAAGGTCCGTATACATATATCCCGGATAGCCACGACGTCCCGGAACTTCCTTTCGTGCCGCCGAAACCTCACGAAGAGCATCGGCATAGTTTGTAATGTCTGTCAGTATAACCAGCACGTGCATACCCTTGTCAAAAGCAAGATATTCCGCAGCAGTAAGTGCCATACGTGGTGTGGAAATACGCTCAACAGCAGGGTCGTTGGCAAGATTGACAAACATAACAGTTCTGTCAATTGCTCCTGTTTCCTTAAAGCTGTTAACAAAATATTCGGATTCTTCAAAGGTTATACCCATTGCAGCAAAAACAACCGCAAAAGGCTCGCTTGTTCCACGCACCTGCGCCTGACGTGCAATCTGTGCCGCAAGCTGAGCATGAGGCAGACCACTTGCCGAAAAAATCGGGAGCTTCTGACCTCTTACAAGGGTATTAAGTCCGTCAATTGCCGAAACACCCGTCTGAATAAACTCCTGAGGATAGTTTCTTGCGGCAGGATTCATGGGCAGACCGTTTATGTCAAGTCTCTTTTCGGGCAGAATTTCAGGTCCGTCATCAATTGCTCTTCCAAGACCGTCAAAAACACGTCCCAGCATATCATCCGACACACCAAGCTCCATTGAACGTCCCAAAAATCTTACCTTGCTGTTTGAAAGATTGATACCCGTTGAAGATTCAAAAAGCTGAACCAAGGCATTTCCGCCGTCAATTTCAAGAACCTTGCAACGGCGTTTTTCTCCGCTTGCAAGCTCAATTTCACCCAGCTCATTATAATTAACATCAGTCACATCACGAACCAGCATCAAAGGTCCTGCAACTTCTTCAATTGTTCTGTACTCCTTTGGCATCAGCTTTCCCTCCCTGCCATAACCTGATTAATCTCGTTTGTCAGTTCCACCGAGATATTGTTATATTCATTCTGCACTTTTTCGGTTGGTGTGTACTTATAACGACCTATACGTTCTCTCACATCAAGTCCAACCAGTTTTTCAATATCCGCACCCTTTTCCAGAGCCTCGGATGCCACATCATAATACTTGAGAATCAGCTTCATCATCAGGAACTGCTTTTCAACCGAAGTATAGGTATCAACCTCATGGAATGCATCCTGATGGAGATAGTCCTCACGAATTGAGCGTGCCGTCTCCAAGATCAGTCTGTCGGGTGCAGAAAGTGCATCCATACCAACCAGCTTAACAATTTCTTCAAGCTCTGCTTCATTCTGGAGGATTCTCATAATTCTTGCACGAAGCTCTGTCCAGTTTCCGCCTGCCGCCTTGTCAAACCAGCCTGCCATTGAATCAACATAAAGGGAATAACTGGTGAGCCAGTTGATTGCAGGGAAGTGACGCTTATATGCAAGAGCCGAATCCAGACCCCAGAACACCTTTACGATTCGAAGTGTGGCCTGAGCAACAGGCTCCGAAATATCACCACCGGGAGGCGAAACCGCACCGATAACCGAAAGTGAACCTTCCCTGCCGTCAGAGCCCTTTGCAATAACTCTGCCTGCACGTTCATAAAACTGTGCAAGACGGCTTCCCAGATATGCAGGATAACCTTCTTCACCGGGCATTTCTTCAAGACGGCCCGACATTTCACGAAGTGCCTCTGCCCAACGTGATGTTGAATCCGCCATAAGTGCAACAGAATATCCCATGTCTCTGAAATACTCAGCAATTGTGATACCCGTATAAATCGAAGCTTCACGTGCCGCAACAGGCATATCCGATGTGTTGGCAATCAGAACCGTTCTTTCCATCAAGGATTTACCCGTTTTTGGGTCAATCAGTTCAGGGAATTCATTAAGAACGTCTGTCATCTCGTTTCCACGCTCGCCGCAACCGATATAAACCACAATGTCAGCCTCTGCCCATTTTGCAAGCTGATGCTGAACAACGGTTTTGCCGCTTCCAAAGGGTCCGGGGACAGATGCCACACCGCCCTTTGCAATGGGGAACAGCGTGTCAATAACTCTCTGTCCTGTCACAAGAGGCATTTCGGGGGAAAGTTTTTTTGCATAAGGTCTTTCAACACGAACAGGCCACTTTTGCATAAGAGAAATATTCTCCTTTGTGCCCTTTGCAGTTTCAACCACCGCAACAGCCTCCGTAACCGTGAAGCTGCCTGCCTTTATTTCAGCAATCTTGCCTTCAATTCCGTTGGGAACCATAATTTTTTGAACAACAACATCGGTTTCCTGAACAGTACCGATTATGTCACCGCCCACAACGCTGTCACCAACGGCTTTAAGGGGAACAAAATCCCACTTCTTTTCTCTGTCCAGCGAGGCAACCTCAACACCACGTTCAAGGTTGTTTCCCGACACCTTCATAATGGCTTCAAGGGGTCTTTGAATTCCGTCAAAGATTCCGCCTATAAGTCCGGGGCCAAGCTCAACACTCAGCGGGCTTCCTGTTGATTCAACAGGCTCACCCGGGCCAAGGCCTGATGTTTCCTCATAAACCTGAACCGATGCCTGATCGCCGTGCATTTCAATTATTTCACCAATAAGACGCTGATTACTTACACGAACCACGTCAAACATATTGGCATCTCTCATATCTTCAGCTATAACAAGAGGTCCTGCAACCTTTTTGATTCTTCCGATACTCATTTACACACCACTTTCTATCTCTTAGTCTTTACCGCCAAAAAGTATATCCGAGCCAACAGCTTTTTCAACCGACTTGCGGACTTGGGCAAGCCCCCGTCCCGTATTGCCGTAAATACCGGGAATAAGAATAACCGCAGGACACATACTTTCTGATACTTTTTCAATTTCTTCTTCAAGTTCTGCCGCCAGAGACTCTGTTATATAAATAACCGCATATTCGCCTTTGCACAGTTGTCTGAAGGTTTTTGCACCTTCAACGCTGTCAGACACGGGAAAAATGCTGAGACCGATTGAGGCAAAACCATATATACTGTCTCTGTCGCCTATAACCGCTACACCCTTATACATAAAGTTCCCTCAGCCTTTCTCTTATAACAGTTTCATCAAGCTTATTCTGTTTTGCCGTCAGAACAAGTCCAACCATTTTCAGCTCGCTTTCCTTTGCAAAAATATATGCCGCAATGGGAGCAATTGTAAAATAGTTATTTTTTTCTTTTCGTATTTCCGCCATAAGACGGTCATCACACCATTTTTCAAAGGCAGTATATGATTCCGCCAGAATCTCCGAACAATCCGAATATCCGGTCAGCTTCAGATAGCTCAGCAAATCCTCAAAGCCTTTTGAAGCCGCATCAGCCAAGGATGATACGTTCAGGGATTCACATTCAGCCAAAGCCCTTTTGAAAAACTCTTTGTTTTTCCGGAGTCTTGCACCTCTTGCGGCAATTCTTATGTCAGCAAGGGCAACGGTCAGCTCCGCATACCGCTTAATCATATTATTATCGGCTTTTTCAGCAGCCCCGAGGCACGCCTCCAGATACGCCCTGTCAATCAGAACATCACAAATTCCGCCGTCACCGGTTTCCATAAGTGTTTTAACCGCTTTTTCGGCAATGTCACGCATAAACTCAGGCAAAGCAGAAAAATCACGCTTTTGAACCGCTTCCGAAACTTTTTTCCACTCCACAGTGCCGTTTTCAACAAAAACCTTGTCCGTGCTGTCCTTTGTGATTATGGATTTGACAGCCGCTTTCAGATTATGGAAGTCATTTTCGTAAAGGAAAATATCAAAAACCGACATATCCTCAACCATTCCCGAAATAAGCTCCCACATCTTTTTCCGCTCCGTGCTCACAATTTCATCAATTGTCTGAGCACCAAGGGCATCATAGCCTTTTTCATTCAGAAATGCCATAGCCTCATTCATGTCAGCCGCCGCAAGAATCCGTTCAAGGTCCTGAAGGCTCAGCATTGCACTTTCTTTGGTGTGAATTCGAGCCACCGCATAAGTATACTGTTCGGGCATTTAAACCCCTCCTTCACTTCCAAACAAAAAAGCATTCAAACTGTCGGAAACAACTTCTGCCTGAGCATCAAACACAGCATCAATGGTGCAGTTTATTTCAATGCTGCCGTACACAACCACACACCCCGACCTTGGCTCCATGCTTCCGCTTTCCGCCGTCAGATTTTTTTCTTTAAGAACCGCTTCAAATGAAGGCGTCATTTCCTTCATATCCTTTTGTGAAAGAATAATCCTTCCGCCATCACCTTTTTCGGTTTTTTTCAAAATGCTTTCCAAAAACTCAAAATACTCCGCCGAGTCCGCATTCCTGATAGCATCGCGAGCAGCATCTATCATACCTTTGATGAGCTCCTGCTTCTTTTTAAGAACGGCACGCTTTGCATCGCTTTCATCGGCCGCCTTTGCCCTTTCAAGGACATTTTTCGATTTCAAATCAGCCAATTTGGCATAGCTGCCTGAAATTTCCTCTGCCTCTGCTTTTGCAGCGTCCATAATCTCTCTGACCGCCGCATCTGCCTTTGATTTTATTTCATCAATTCTGCTTTGCGAATCGGCTTCAATTTGCTTTATAATATTTTCAAGACCTGTCATACTCTTCCTCCTTTCCCGAAAGAATCGGGATAACGCTTTTCACTTTTAAAAGCTTTTACAGACCGAGTGCAGGAATACCAACAATTGCAAGGATTGAAATGAGCAATGCAAGAATAGCATATGTTTCAACCATTGCGGCAAAAATAAGAGATTTACTCATCTGGTCAGGCTTCTTTGCAACAAGAGCAATACCTGCAACAGCAGCCCTTGCCTGACGGATTGCCGACCAGAGACCAACAAAAGCCATGGGCAGGCACGCCGCAAAATAAAGAAGACCTGCAGGAAGTGAAACAGCAACAGCCGAGCCGCCAAGAATACCAATCTGCGAAAGTGTTATAAACGCAATGAGCAAGCCGTAAATACCCTGAGTACCGGGAAGAAGCTGAAGAATCAGAACCTTACCAAACTTTTTGGGGTCTTCAGTTACAACACCTGCGGCAGCTTCACCTGCCATGCCAACACCGATTGCCGAACCGATTCCTGCCATCAAAGCAGCCAGAACAGCACCCAACAACG
>JAFSDN010000098.1 GCA_017436245.1 Clostridia bacterium | reverse complement strand
GTAATATAAAATATTGAAGTTCAATTTTGTGTATATTTTGTGCAATTATGTTTATTGTGGAAAAGAAACTGATACTTTATAATGAAAAAAGAATATTAAAGTGGGGGAGATTAGTATGAACGTATCTGAATTTTTGTTGAAGATAAACAACGGAGAATTTGACAATGCTTTTGTTAAGCTATACGGTGAGGATGCTGTGGCGTATCAGAGAAACAGATATTCTGCGGCTGCTGAAAAGTTTGTTGAGACCTACCCCGGCGCCAACGAAATTGAAGTATTTTCGGCTTCGGGAAGAACAGAGATTTGCGGTAATCATACCGACCACCAGCATGGTTGTGTTCTTGCGGCGGCTGTGGATGTGGATGTTATTTCCATTGTTGCCTTTAACCAGTCGGGTGTTATAAGAGTGCTTTCGGAAGGATACAGACCTGTTGAGATTGATTGCGCAAATCTTGGTATTCAGGAGGGCGAGACGGGAAGTGCGGCGCTTATCCGTGGTGTTGCTTCAAAGTTTGCTGAACGCGGAATTGAAATTGGCGGCTTTGATATGTATTCCACATCGGATGTTCTTGCAGGAAGCGGAATATCTTCATCGGCTGCTTTTGAGACCATTATCGGAACTGTTATTGACAAGCATTATGCCGACGGAAGGGTTGGTGCGGTTGAAATTGCCAAAATCGGTCAGTTTGCGGAAAATGTTTATTTTGGAAAGCAATGCGGACTGATGGACCAGATGGTTAGCTCGGTTGGCGGATTTGTTTTTATTGATTTTGCGGACAATGAGAATCCTGTTATTGAGAATTACAGCGTTGATTTTGATTCGCTGGGTTACGATTTGTTCATCACGGACACAAAGGGAAGCCATGCTGACCTTACAGATGATTATGTTGCTGTGCGCTCGGAAATGGATGAGGTTGCGGCTTTCTTTGGTAAAAAATATCTTCGCGAGACGGACGAGAAGCTCTTTGTTGAAAATATTGCGGCAATCAGGGAAAAATGCAGTGACCGTGCGGTTTTGCGTGCAATGCATTTTATGGCGGAGAATCTTCGCCCCAAAGCCGGCTTTGAGGCGTTGAAGGCAGGCGATGTTGAAGGCTTTCTCAGACAGGTGCGTGAATCGGGAGAATCTTCAGAAAGACTTTTGCAGAATATTTATTCTGTTAAAAAGCCCCTTGAGCAGGCTGTGAACATTGGCCTTGCACTCAGCCGTGAAGTTTTGGGCAAGCAGGGAGCGTCACGTGTTCATGGCGGAGGTTTTGCCGGAACAATTCAGGCTTTTGTGCCAAAGGCTCTTTCCTCTCAGTATAAAGCCACTCTTGATGCTGTGTTTGGCGAGGGTAGCTGCAGACTTATGAGAATCAGACCTGTTGGCGGCATTGACTTTATTGAATTTGCAGAAGGAAGATGTTGAAGATGAATATTGAAGTATTAATTAATAAGCTGATTGATTATGCATACAAAAGCAAGCTGATTTGTGATTGTGACCGTTTATTTATACGAAACAGACTCCTTGAGGTCTTAGGGCTTGACGACTGGAATGGTTCGGGCAGTGAATCTTCGGCAGAATTGTCTTTGGAAGAAATTCTGGACGGGATGCTTGATTATGCGGCACAGAACGGTTTGATTTCGGGGACAAATGAATCAAGGGATTTGTTTGATACAAAAATTATGTCGTGCTTTGTACCATTGCCCTCTGCTGTCATAAAAAAATTCGAAGATGAGTATGCAGTGTCACCCGAGCTTGCCACTGATAATTATTTTGACTGGAGTAAAAAGGTTAATTATGTCAGAGCGGAGAGAATTGAAAAGGATCGGGTCTGGAAATATAAGTCGGAGAATTATGGAACCTTGGACATCAGTATAAATCTTTCCAAGCCCGAAAAAGACCCAAGAGATATTGCGGCAGCGGGAAAGACCAAGAGTGTTACATATCCGAAATGCCAGTTGTGTGCCGAAAACTCAGGATATGCAGGAAGAATCGGCCACCCTGCACGGCAGAATCTTGTTCCCATCCCATTGACAGTTGGTGGTGAAGAGTGGTTTTTGCAGTATTCGCCTTATGGTTATTATAACGAGCATTGTATTGTGTTTAACAGCTGTCATGTTCCTATGAAAATTGACAAGGCGGCTTTTGGTAAGCTGTTTGAAATTGTTGAGAGACTTCCTCATTATTTTGTGGGTTCGAATGCTGACCTCCCCATTGTTGGAGGTTCAATCCTCAGTCACGAACACTTTCAGGGAGGAAAGTTTGAGTTTGCAATGGAAAAAGCCCCTGTTGAGTGGGAATTCACAATGAAGAATTTCCCTGAGGTAAAGGCAGGAATTGTAAAGTGGCCCATGTCAGTTATAAGGCTTTCGGCACGTGATTCTAAGGTGCTTGAGGATGCCTGCGATGAAATTTTGAAGGAATGGCGCAGATATTCGGACGAAAGTGTTGATGTTTTTGCATTTTCGGGGGATGTGCCGCACAATACCATAACGCCTATTGTGCGTAAGCGGGGTGATATGACAGAATGTGACCTTGTTCTCAGAAACAACAGAACAACAGAGGAAAGACCTATGGGATTGTTTCACCCAAGCCCTGAGCTTCATCACATAAAAAAGGAAAATATCGGATTGATTGAAGTTATGGGTCTTGCAATTTTGCCATCAAGACTTGCTGTGGAGCTTGATTTGCTTAAGGATGCAATTCTTCGGGGTGAAAATATTGCTGAAAATGAAAAGTTGGCATCACATGCTGAATGGGCGGATAGACTTAAGAAAAAATATCCGCAATTCTCGGAGGATAATGCCGATGATATAATTAAAGCCGAAGTGGGAGCGGTGTTTGAACAGGTTCTGGTTGATGCAGGCGTGTTCAAACGTGATGCAGATGGTATTTCGGCATTTAAAAAGTTTTGCTTGCGTTTTTGATTTTATTTTGACAGACTGTTGGGCGATTGCCCGACAGTCTGTTTTGTTTTATAGGAAAATACAACTTTTGTGGTGTATTTTCCATAAAACAAAAACATAAATTCAATTGTCCGTGCGAAATTTTCTGCCGTTGGCAGAAACGCACATGGACGAAAAAAGCTGTATCCTTTTCTGCCCGCCGCAGGCGAGCGCCAAAGGCGCTTTTTTAT
>JAFSDN010000097.1 GCA_017436245.1 Clostridia bacterium | reverse complement strand
GTGCAATTGTCGTAATATTGTACTTCGTACTTTAATATTACCGCTTTTCTCACTGTGTACTTTTCAAACATCACTGCTTCCTCTCGTTGAGGAGCTTATCTACTATATCACACCAAACTCACTTTGTCAAGTCTTTTTTAAAACTTTTTTTTATTTTTTTTCAGACCTTCTTGTTCCGCTTGGCGCAACTCGTCTATATTAACACAAATTCAGATGCTTGTCAACCCCTTTTTTAAATTTTTTTGAAAAATTTTTTAGTTATATTATTTCCCCTTTTTTCATAATTATTCACTACATATATAATAAAATATGAAAGGTCTGAAAAAATGAACTTCTTATTTAAAAAGGTATTATGCATCGTCCTTGCCATGCTTCTGTCATGTACTGCGCCGGTCTCAGCAGAAGTGGTCAGCCAGGTGAACGCAGATGTGGAAGCTGAACTTGTGAACGCTCCATCTGCTATTCTCATGGAACAAACATCGGGACAGATTCTTTACGAACACAATCCCGACCAAAAGCTCCCCATTGCAAGCGTCACAAAAACAATGACCATGCTTCTTATAATGGAAGCTCTTGACTCGGGAAAGATTTCTCTTGGCGACACCGTAACCGCCAGCGAATATGCTTCCTCAATGGGCGGCTCGCAGGTTTTTCTTGAACCGGGCGAGGAAATGACCGTTGAGGATATGCTCAAGGCAATTGTCATTGCATCGGGCAACGATGCCGCTGTTGCTATGGCTGAACATATTGCAGGCACAGAACCCGCCTTTGTGGAATTGATGAACAAGCGTGCAGGAGAGCTTGGCTGCAAAAACACTCATTTCATCAACTGTAACGGTCTTGACGAAACCGCCGAGCATTACAGCACGGCACGGGATGTTGCGATAATTTCCTGCGAGCTTCTGAGGCATCCGAAAATCACCGATTACACAACCGTGTGGATGGACACCCTGCGAAACGGTGAATTCGGGCTTTCCAACACAAACAAACTGATTCGATTCTATAACGGAGCAAACGGAATCAAAACAGGTTCAACCTCCATTGCCAAATACTGTCTTTCAGCCTCGGCAAAAAGAGATAACATGCAGCTTGTTGCTGTGGTTCTTGCCGCACCCACCACCGCCGACAGATTTGCAAGTGCAAAACGACTTCTTGACTATGGCTTTGCCAATTACTCGGTGGTGAATGCCGCCGATAAAATCGGCGAGCTTTCCCCCGCAGCAGTTGTGGGCGGTAAGGTAAAAACCGTGCGCATACAACCTGACTCAAAGGTAAATTTTATTGTAAAAAAAGGAAATCAGGACAAGATTGAAACAACCTTGACCCTTGACTCCACCATAAAAGCTCCCGTTAAAGTAAATCAAAAGTTGGGGCAGGCAACGCTGATGATAGGCAAAGACAAGGTTGCCGTATGCGACATAACCGCCGCCGAAGCAGTTGAGCGTATGACCGTTTCCGCCATGTTCGGAAAAATCATGAGAGCATGGCTTTGTATGAATTAGCCCCATAACTAAACTTTCTGTGAAACGGACTTTTTTGCTAATATGTAAATCTTAAAAGACTTCAATCTGTAATTTATTCACATTTTTTGAATATCAAATATCTGTTTTTGTTAAGACTGCAACCACTTCATCAGCATCCACACAGCTTACAAAAAACTCCTATGGTATAACAAAATATCATAGGGGTTTTTTCATTTCAAAACACATATTATGTCGCAATTTCACGAAAGATTTTTCCGTAAAACTATTGACATTCTCTGCATTTAATGTTATATTATAAAAGTAATTAGCACTCTCTCTTGTTGAGTGCTAACAATAAAGACCAAAGAAATTCAACAGTCGGAGGTGAGTAAAATGGCACTGGATGACAGAAAACGAATGATTCTTCAGGCAATTGTGGAAGATTACATCAACACAGCCGAGCCCGTGGGTTCACGAAGCATCTCAAAGAAGACTGAGCTGAATCTGAGTGCGGCAACAATCCGCAATGAAATGGGCGACCTTGAGGAAATGGGTCTTTTGATTCAGCCCCACACCTCGGCAGGACGTGTTCCCTCCACAGGCGGTTACAGACTTTATGTTGACTCGCTTATGGAGAAATACGAAATGACCGCTGCCGAAATTGAAAGGATGCGTCAGGCAACCTCCATGAAAAAACAGGAGCTTGAAAAAATTGTCCGTGATGTTGCGGCGGCTTTTTCGGGAATTACAGGACTTCCTGTGTTGGGAATGCTCCCCTCCTCGGAAGCAAGTGTTGTAAAGAACATAAAGGTTGTTAAGGTTGACGACTACACCGCAATGCTCATTGTTTCCGACAAATCGGGAATAATAAAGAATCGGCTGCTCAAGCTGAATCGCGACATTTCCGAAGAATTTGCCCAGGAGCTCAGCAAAATTCTGAATAAGAATCTTTCGGGACTTACGGTTTCGGAAATCAACATTGCAAACATGATGGAAATCCGCTCGGCAATCGGGAGCAACTTTGAAATTCTCACCTCGGTCATCGAGCTTGTTCATGAGGCTGTTTCCGAAATTGACAGCAAGCAGATATTCATTGACGGGCTTTCAAACATACTCAGGTTTCCCGAATACAGCAATGTTGACAAGGTAAAAGAGC
>JAFSDN010000096.1 GCA_017436245.1 Clostridia bacterium | reverse complement strand
CACAGCCGCCGACGCAACATAGGTCATCGCCGCCGCCGAAAGCACCTTTTTTGAAGCCCCAAGCTCCTCTGAATCAAGAATCTGATAATTTCCAAGAGTTCTGAGCGCCCTTGATGAAGCGTTGAACTCAACAGGAAGAGTAATAAGCTGAAAGAACACAACAGCCGCAAACATAACAATTCCGGCAATCGCAAGCTTTTCAAAGCTCATAATCAAGCCGATAATCGCAAGAGGCCATGCCGCATAGGATGCAATCTGCACAAGAGGAACAATTGTGTTTCTCACCTTTATGGGTGCATAACCTTCAGCGTGCTGAATGGCATGTCCAACCTCATGTGCCGCAACCCCGATTGCCGCAACGGATGTGCTTGAATATGTTGCATCCGAAAGTCTGACCACATTTGTCCGAGGGTCATAGTGGTCGGTAAGATTTCCGGCAACCCGTTCAACAGTCACACTGTGAAGACCGTTCATGTCAAGAATCTTCCTTGCCACATCAGCCCCCGTGAATCCACGCCTGTTCCCAACCGTTCTGTATTTATTGAAGGTTGAGCTTACCTTTGTCTGTGCATACATGGCAAACAGCAATGCAGGCATAACAAGGATTATATAAAACATATCTATTCCGTAAAAATATCCCAAACCAAACATATTTCTCCGCCTTTCATTTCAATTTCTTTAACCGAGAATCTCTCCCCGGGAGATTGTGTGACCGTTCAGATAATCACGAACAGCCATTGCCTTTGAGCCCTGAAACTGGACTTCGGTCACAACAACGGTATTTCCGTCACCGCAAAGAACTTCAATGCCCTTTTCATCTGCCGAAAGAATTTGTCCGCAGCTTCCCGATGCACATCTGCCGTGAACTGCCCGTCTGACCTTCATCACATCCCCCATATAAAGTGTATGTGCAACAGGCCACGAATTCATACCATAAATCAAACAAATTATTTCATCGGCACTCCTTGACCAGTCAATTTTTGCCGTATCCTTTGAAATCATTGGGGCGTAGGTTGCTTCGTCATCATTCTGCTTTTCGGGCTTCAATTCACCCTTTTCAAGCATATCAATTGTTTGGATGAGCAGTTCTGCACCCATAACCATAAGTCGGTCATGAAGCTCATCTGCCGTTTCATATTCACCGATTTCTGTTTCGCATTTAAGAAGCATATCACCCGTGTCAAGCCCCTTTTCCATGAGCATTGATGTGATACCCGTTTTCTTCTCACCCTTTATCACCGACCACTGAATCGGTCCTGCCCCACGGTATTTGGGCAAAAGTGATGCGTGCATATTTATACAGCCGTGCTTTGGCTGATTCAGAATATATTCAGGAAGAATTTTCCCGTATGCCACAACGATTATAAGGTCAGGGTTCAGCCTGTCCAAATCTTTCTTAAACGCAAAATCCTTCAGAGTTTCGGGCTGAAAAACCTCAATTCCATGCTCCATTGCACATTTTTTCACGGGAGGCGGTGTCAGCTTGTGACCTCTGCCAACAGGCTTGTCGGGCTGAGTCACGGCACCAACCACCTTGTGTTTTGAATTTATAAGTGCCTCCAGACACGGAACTGCAAAATCAGGAGTTCCCATAAACAAAATATTCATCAAAATCCCCCTTACTGCTGTTCAATTTCCACCCATTCTTCAACCAAATCCATAAACATCTTTCCGTCAAGATGCTCGGTTTCATGGCAGAATGCTCTGGCAAGCAGGTCCTCGCCCGTATATTCATGCCACTGTCCCTTACGGTCCTGTGCTCTGACTGTAACCTTCTGAGGCCGTGTCACAATTCCGTATTTGCCGGGATTGCTGAGACATCCCTCAGCTCCCGTCTGCGACCCTTCCGTGCTGATTATTTCAGGGTTAATCAGCTCAATGGGGTTTTCGTCAATATCAATAACCGCAATCCGTCTCAGAATGCCAACCTGGGGCGCCGCAAGCCCTGCTCCGCCCGATTTGTACAGGGTCTCAAACAAATCATTCACCAAATCATTGAGTCTGTCATCAAATTTTTCAACTGGTCTGCATTTTTTTGTGAGAACATCATCACCAAATGTAACTATATTTCTTATTGCCATAACCATTCATCCTTCCTCAGTACATATTTATTGGATTTATATCAATTGTCAGATGCACATCTGCTTTGCTCTTCTCATGCTCCTCGTAAATTGTGCAAAGAAGCCCGTGAACCGGTTCCGCATCTCTGCATTTCAGCAGTATTCTGTATCTGAAACTGTTTTTTATTTTCGCAATGGGTGCCGGTGCAGGACCAACCTTTGAAAAAATCTCATTTTCACCCATCTTCTTTTCAATCACTTTCCCGATTCCTTCAATCTTCTCCTTAACCAAGGCTTCATCCTCACCCGATACCATTATATATATTATGTCACAAAATGGCGGATAATTCAACCTTTTTCTCTGTATTATCTCACTTTCATAAAAGGAAATATAATCATGCTCCTTTGAAAAGCGTATGGTGGAATTAAAGGGCTGATAGGTTTGTATAACTGCACGCCCTTTCAACTCTCCTCTGCCCGCTCTGCCGCACACCTGCGTAAACAGCGAAAATCCGCGTTCATTGGCACGAAAATCGT
>JAFSDN010000095.1 GCA_017436245.1 Clostridia bacterium | reverse complement strand
TTATTAACTTTATTTGTGTGGTATTCCTCGGAATGGATGTTGTGGGAGTTGCCTTGGGAACAATTGTTGCTCAGTATGCCTCGGCAGTAGCAATCCTTATTATTTTTGTAAAAAGTGATTCAGAAATAAAGCTTAGTCTGAAAAAATTGAAGCTTCACAAAGCTGAGTTGAAGCAGATTACAATTGTGGGTTTTCCTGCCGGAATAAACGGGGCTATGTTCAGCTTGTCGAATGTTATTTTGCAGTCGGCAGTTAATTCCTTTGGTCAGATAGTTATGGCGGCCAACAGCGTTGCCGCCAATTATTCCAATTTTGCGTATATTCTTGTCGCTGCCGGAGAACAGGCGTGCATCAGTTTTGTGGGACAGAATATGGGTGCAAAAAAATATGAACGGATAGGGAAAACAGTTAGCATTGCGCTTTGGGTTACAGGCATTGCGGTGGCGGTTTATTCGGCTGTTGTTGTTTTTGACGGAAGGTTTTTCCTTGGCTTGTTTACCAATGATTCAGCGGTTATAGACTATGGTCTGAATTATTTGTATGTGGTGATTCTGCCATATGTTCTGATTATGCCCAGCGTTGTTTTGGGCGGAGCTCTCAGAGGTATGGGATATGCAATGACCCAGACGGTTATAAGTCTTGTGTTTATATGTCTGGTCAGAATTATGTGGGTTAATTTCATACTGCCTTTGAACAATATTTACGAAATGGTGTTTATTTCATATCCGGTTACGTGGGTTCTGGCGGCTGTTGCAACGTGGATTGCGTATATTGTTGCAAAAAAACGGAGTTTTGATAATATAAAATAAAAGAAGAACTGTTTAATTTTAAAGATGAAAAGACAAAAGAATATTTGAAAACAATGCGCTTAGCCTGACAGATGATGTCAGGCTAAATTTGAAGTGCGGAAAAATTCCGTTTAGATTTAAATTGGTTTTAGTGCAGAATGTCTTTAACGGATACTGAAGGAGTGCGGATGAAGCGGTTGAGCATATAAAGACATTCGGGGTCGTGGGTCAGAAAATTTGTTTTGTTTTCACAGGAAAGGGTTGCCTGAAATCCCAGCTCTTTTATTATGTCAAAGGAGGCTTCGCTGACACTGCCAAAGGGATATGTGAAGGTTGTGGGGGTATACCCGGTGTTTTGGGTAAATTCCTCCTGAAGTTTTTGTAAATCAGAAGTGAGTAACTGCTTGTATTCTTCAAGGGTCTCGCTTCTTTTCTTTTTGGAGCCGTTTCTGCCTTTGTCGGTGGTGTGAAGATTGTACGAATGGTTTTGAAATTCAATATTTCCCGACTTCATCAGCTCCTTTATGTCGTCCCATGTGAGGTGGGAGTATTTGGGGTTTTCGTCAGGGGACTGGGTAAACTGGTCGGTGTAATATCCGATTATGGAAATTACTGCTTTGGAATTGTATTTTTGAAGCAAAGGAAACCCATAGGCGCAGTTGTTGAAGTATCCGTCATCAAAGGTGAGAACAACGGGCTTTTTGGGCAGGCTTGACTTACCCTGAACAAAGTTAATTAAATCCTGCATAACAACGGTTGTATAACCGTTGTCGGACAGAAATTTCAGGTCGTTTTCAAAATCTGCTTCGGATATAACGTACTTACTGTCGCTTTCGTTGGCTTTGTGTATGTTGTGATACATAATGATTGGAACTTCAACCTCATCAGTTCGGGTGCCGAAACTTTCGGAAACTTCGGTGGGTGATGCTTCTTCTGAAACCTTTATTGTTGAAGCGTCCGGCTGATTGGTGCTGTAAAGTCTGATGATGCCTATGCTTGCCAATGAAACCGCAAAAATGGCAAGATAGTATATGATTGTTTTCATTTTGATGATGTACATAATGTGCCTGCCTTTCGTATATGTAATAAAAAACCTTCTCCATAAAATATATGGAAAAGGTTTTTGAAATATGATGAATTATTGACTGTTTATTCCTCGGTGCCGCCACCAAAATCGGTCTGCAGTGCGCCAATTGCCCAAAGTCTGTTGACTTCTGAGATGTCGGCATATTTCTGTGCCGATGCCGCAAACTGACTTTCAATGGCGTTGTAGGTTTGCATTGAAAGCATTGCACGGCAGTTTTCTGCGTTTTCGGTTATAATGAAGAACAAAAGGCTGTTGTCTTCAAAATTTCTGCCACCGTAATATATGCCGAGAATTTTTGCTCCGGGGCGCTCGTCTTCAAACTGGTCTTCAAGCATAATCTTGTAAAGCTCAATTACCTTGTCGTCAATTTTATCCTCAATCAGAGCAATTTTTTCAACAAACTCGTTGATTGTACGCACAATACGCAAGGTGTAGCCTTCAACCTTCACAATGCTTTCGTCACTTTCCTCATCATCGGACAAAAGGGCAACAATATACCGATTTTGGGGGTCGGTATAGGTGCAGTTGTATGCAACAAGGATTTCTTCGCCGCAATTGGGGCATGAGAACTTGAAAATCTCACGGTTGAAGATGCTTTCTTTTATTTCGGGAGTTTCGGTTGTGTTTATTGAGGAATAGATTTTGAAGCTACCGTCTTCAAGACAGGCAGGACAGTTAACAATCATGTTTTTTTGTCGGGTCATTTGTTTTGCCTCACTTATTTTATTGTTTTTATGTCATAGGGTGTTGTCTGATACACAAAGTAGTTCAGCCAGTTGGAATAAAGCAGGTTTGCATGGGCACGCCACAATACCATTGGGTCTTTTGTGGGGTCATCATCCGGAAAATAGTTTGCAGGAACCTTGATGTCAAGGCCTTTGTTCACGTCACGCTCATATTCCTTTTTGAGAGTGTCCCAGTCGTATTCCGAGTGACCTGTAATAAAAAATCTGCGTTCGTTTTTGTCGGTTACAATATAAACTCCCGTTTCGTCGGAC
Source organism: Clostridia bacterium (assembly GCA_017436245.1). Taxonomy (GTDB): domain Bacteria; phylum Bacillota; class Clostridia; order Monoglobales; family Monoglobaceae; genus SIG440. The sequence continues at coordinate 29,553 of JAFSDN010000095.1, read as the reverse complement.
TTTGCCAGTATTTCAAGTGCAGGAACCTTTTCAATGTCTTCTTCACGGACTTCGGTGTGCCGTGACTGAGGAACATAGAATATGTCATCAAAGCCACGGAGCAGGATTTTGTGTTTCTTTTCGGGAACAACGGTGTGGGGAAATACTCCAAAGACTTTTTCGGGTACATGATATTTGGGTACGCCATAGTGATAATAGAGTGCTGCCTGCGCGCCCCAGCAAATGTGAAAGGTGGAGGTGACGTTTGTTTTTGACCACTCCATGATTTCGCAAAGCTCTTCCCAGTAATCAACTTCCTCAAAGTCCATCTTTTCAACGGGAGCTCCTGTTATAATCATTCCGTCAAATTTGCTGTCCTTTATGTCGTCAAAGGTCTTGTAAAAGGTTTCAATATGACTCTTTGATGTGTTTTTTGATTCGTGAGTTTTTGTGTTTATAAACTGCACATTTATCTGGAGCGGAGTATTGCCCAAAACACGCAAAAGTTGAGTTTCGGTTTCGATTTTTGTTGGCATCAGGTTCAAAACAACAATTTCAAGAGGCCTGATGTCCTGAGTCATGGCTCTTGTTTCGGTTATGACAAAGATGTTTTCGTTGTTGAGAATTTCAATTGCCGGCAATGAGTCGGAAACTTTAATCGGCATAATATCACCCTCCTGCGGTTAAAATAAAATCAAATTAAAATAAGTATACCATAACAGAATAAAATTATCAACAAAAATTTTGTAAAGGAGATAAAGAAAATGTCGGAGGAAAACAAGAATAATGAATGTGAGCAGATTAAGGAGCTTGGTGGCGGAAAAATCAAGGGGTCGGGGCTGAATATTTATTGCCTCAGCATTGTGGGGCAGATTGAGGGACACACAAACTTGCCTTCGGACACAAAAACCACAAAATATGAGCATGTGATTCCAAAGCTTGTTGAGGTTGAACAGGAAGAGGCAATTGACGGGCTTTTGATTTTGCTCAATACCGTTGGGGGTGATGTTGAGGCAGGACTTGCCATTGCGGAAATGATTGCAAGCATGAAAAAGCCCACGGTTTCAATTGTTCTGGGCGGAGGGCACAGCATTGGTGTTCCGCTGGCTGTTTCGGCTGACAAGTCCTTTATTGTGCCGTCGGCAACAATGACGGTGCATCCCATTCGCACAGGCGGACTTGTTATTGGTGTTCATCAGACCTTTGAATATCTTTCAAAGGTTCAGGAGCAGATTTGTGATTTTGTCCACAAACATTCAAAAATTTCGGCAGATGATTTTATGCGGATTATGCTTGAAACTGAAAATATTGCAAACGATGTGGGAACAGTTCTGTTTGGCGAGGAGGCTGTTGAATGCGGCTTGATTGATGCGGTTGGCGGTCTTGGTGATGCGGTTGAGACCTTGCGTGAGATGAAAATTGGGAGTTGATAAAAAAGCTCCGTATGTGTTATGCTGTTAACATTAACATAAAATCCCCAATGGACAAGGCTTTTGCAGGATTTGAAAAAAATAAATTCAAAATTCTTTAAATTATGCTTGACATTGCGATAAAAAGTAGGTATAATTGTTAAGGTAGAATTTTTTAAAACTTATTTGACACAAGAAAATCCACATTTCCAATTTAAATATTGGAGGGAGGGAAACCGACAATGGCAGAAATCAGAGTTAAAGACAACGAGTCTTTGGATAGCGCACTTCGCCGTTTCAAACGTTCTTGTGCAAAAGCAGGTGTTTTGTCAGAAGTTAGAAAAAGAGAACATTATGAGAAACCCAGCGTAAAACGTAAGAAAAAGTCAGAAGCTGCAAGAAAGCGCAAGTTCAGATAATTTTTTTTACAGTTTACTAAGCCGCCCTCGAATTGCGATGGCGGCTTTTAAATTATTTTTTTCAGGAGGTAAATACTATGGATATAAGAGAGACACTTATGCAGGATTTGAAGGCTGCAATGAAGGAAAAGGACACAATAAAGAAAAATACCGTTACAATGATTCGCTCTGCAATTCTTCAGTTTGAAAAAGATAACCTCACCGAGCTTGACAGCGAAGGCATAATGGAAATAATCGCAAAGGAACTGAAAAAACGCCGTGATGTTCTTCCTGAATACGAAAAGAGCGGACGTGACGACCTTATTGCGGATATTAACCGTGAAATCGAAATTCTTCTTGCCTACCTGCCCGAACAGCTTTCAAAAGAAGAGCTTGAAGTGATTGTTGCCGATGCAATTGCCGAAACCGGTGCAACATCAATGAAAGATATGGGCAAAATAATGGCAACAGTTATGCCAAAGACCAAGGGCAGAGCAGATGGGAAGATGATAAATGCAATAGTGAAAGAAAAACTTTCGTAAAAGCATAAAAAATTCATCCGTCTTGCGGCTTTTATGCTTGGGGCAGTGCATATAGCACGGCACCGCTCGTACAAAATCGGCAATCCGGACAAATTTTTGTATGCTTTGAACGAAGCAGTCTTGTAACTTTTAAACTATAAAAAAGGAATTTATAAAATGAGCAGATTTTTACCAACCGAATTTGTTGATTCGATATTTGAAATTGACCTTGAAAAGCTCAAAAGTATGGGCAAAAAGGGCTTTTTGTTTGATATTGACAATACTCTTGCAACATATGCAATGGCTGTTCCTGATGAAAAAACAAAGGAATGGATAAAAAAACTTCAGGAGCTTGGCTTTGGGGTATACCTGATTTCCAACAATAACGAGAGGCGCGTGAAGCCCTTTGCGGAAAGCATAAATGCGGGCTATATTGCCAAGGCGCTGAAACCAAGAATAAAACCCATAAGGCAGGCCTGTGCCAATATGGGAATATCTGTTGACGAGGCTGTTCTGGTTGGTGACCAGTTGTTTACCGATATATGGGGCGGCAGCAGGATTGGTATGCATACTATTCTTGTCAAGCCAATTTCTGAGGTTGAGCATGGCTTTGTCAGATTCAAGCGTAGGTTTGAAAAACTTATTATGAAGCGTTTAAACAAAAAGGGGTAGATGTTATGTCGGCAATTTTCGGACCTGCGGGAAATTGCGAGGATTTTTATGCCTCAAAGCACAAATCTTCGCTTGAGGCGCCGCTGTGGGTGAAGGAGCATGGCTTGGGAGCATATGAATATCAATGCGGAAAAGGTGTGAAGATTTCGGATGAGGCGGCAACGGAAATAGGCAGAAGGGCGGCGGAGTGCGGAATACATCTGTCTGTTCACGCGCCTTATTACATCAGCCTTTCGTCTGTTGAGCCTGAAAAGCGTGACAGGAGTATTGATTATATTCTGAAAACTCTTGAAGCGGCAAAATATATGGGTGCAAAACGGATTGTTGTTCATTCAGGCTCCTGCGGTGATATTACCCGAAAGGAAGCTCTGGAGCTTGCAAAGGACACGCTTTTGCGTGCAGTGAAATCGGCGGATGAGGCGGGCTATGGTGATATTGCCATTTGCCCCGAAACCATGGGGAAGGTGAAACAGCTTGGAACGGTTGAGGAGGTTTGTGAATTGTGCCTTATTGACGAAAGATTGATTCCCACCATTGATTTTGGGCACGTTAATTCCCAGACCTTGGGGAGCCTGAAAACCTACGAGGGCTATGAAAGGATTTTTGACACAATACACAAAAAGCTGGGGGAAGAAAGACTGAAGAATTTCCATGCCCATTACAGCCGTATTGAATATACCAATGCAGGTGAAAAAAAGCACCATTGTTTTTGTGAGACCCAATTTGAACCTGATTTTGACCCCCTTGCCGAGATTGTTGCAAAACGTGATTTGTCACCCGTAATTATATGTGAGTCAAGAGGTACTCAGACCCGTGATGCTGTGGCAATTCAGAAAATTTACAGGAATGTGAAATGAGGAATGACGAATGGAAAGTGCAAAACGTAACAAACTTGACAAAATTCTGGGAGAATGTGATGCAGTTCTTTTGATGTCGCCACATAATATGCGGTATTTCAGCGGATTCACCGGCGGTGAAGGAGCTGTTGTAATTACAGAAAATGAGGTTGTTCTGTTCACTGATTCACGGTACACCGAGCAGGCGGAATCGGAAGTGCAGGGCTTTGAAGTTGTTGAAACAAACGACTGGATGAAATCGGCTTGCAGCTTGTTTGAAGAACAGGGTATAAAATTTGTGGCGGTGGAGGATGATTCGCTGTCAATGGCGGATTACACAAGGCTGACTTCCCTTGCTGAAAATCGGGAATTTGTGCCCATGACATCAAAAATACGTACAATGCGTATGGTGAAAACCCCGGAGGAGCTTGAAAAAATTCGAAAAGCCGAGGAAGTGGGCTGCAAAGCCTTTGAGTATATTCTTGATTATTTCAAGCCCGATGTTTCGGAAAAGGACATTGCCCTTGAAATTGAATACTTTATGAAAAAACAGGGCGCATCGGGGCTTTCCTTTGACACCATTGCAATATCGGGTGCAAGAACAAGTCTGCCTCACGGCGTTCCAACGGATAAAAGAATTGAGCAGGGAGATTTTGTGACCTTGGATTTTGGTTGCGTACTTGACGGATATTGTTCGGATATGACCCGGACTGTTGTTGTGGGTAAGGCAACAGAAGAACAGAAAAAGGTCTATAATACAGTAAAGAAGGCACAGCAGATTGGGCTTGATTCAATTCGTGAAGGCATTGGTTGTGCGGAGTGCGACAAGGCGGCAAGAGATTATATAGCTTCCTGCGGTTACGGTCAGTATTTCAGACATAGTCTGGGACACGGTGTGGGGCTTCTTGTTCATGAGCTTCCCAACCTTTCGCCAAAGTCGGAAATTATTCTTGAAAAAAACATGGTTGTGAGCTGTGAACCGGGAATATATATTCCAAATTTCGGAGGTGTCCGGATTGAAGACCTTGTTGCGGTTACGGAGAACGGATGTGAAAATCTGACACGGGTTACAAAGGATTTGATTGAATTATAAAATAATTTTGAGATATTTGAAAATTTTTCTTGATTTTTTTGCGATTGTAGTATACAATATAGAGTAGAATAAAATTAGATTATATTTTTAGGAGGAAATACCAATGATATCTGCTGGTGATTTCAGAAACGGCATTACTTTTGAATTTGAAGGCAACGTTTACCAGGTTGTTGAATTTCAGCATGTAAAGCCCGGTAAAGGTGCTGCGTTTGTAAGAACAAAAATGAAGAACGTTATTACAGGCGGCGTGGTTGAAAGATCCTTCAACCCCACAGAAAAGGTTCCGAAGGCTCATATTGAAAGAAAGGAAATGGAATACCTCTATGAGGATGGCGGTCTTTACTACTTTATGGACGAAGACTATGAACAGATTCCTCTCAGCGAAGCTGAGCTTGGCGATGCTCTCAAATTTGTTAAGGAAAACATGAAGGTTATGATTCTTTCATACAAGGGCAACGTATTTGCGGTTGAACCCCCCACATTTGTTGAGCTTGTTGTTACAGCAACAGAACCCGGTGTTAAGGGTAACACTGCAACAAACGTTACAAAACCTGCTACGGTTGAAACAGGTGCGATTGTTACTGTTCCTGCATTTATTAACGAGGGCGATATTATCAAAATTGATACAAGAACATCTGAATATCTTGCAAGAGTTTAATTGTGTATTCTGCCCGAACCTGTCGGTTCGGGCTTTTTACTAAAAGAATATTTTTTTGAGGAGGCGTTTTTGATGTCAGAATTAACAAAGCGTGCGGCATATCTGAAAGGTCTTGCTGACGGAATGAAGCTTGATAAGGAAAAGGATGAAGCAAAGCTGCTTGCCGAGATTATTGACTTTTTGGCTGATGTTGCCGATCAGGTTGATGCAATTGACGATGAACAGGGCTTCATTGCTGATGCACTTGATGAGATGGAAGAGGAAATTGATGTTATCGGAAATGAAGTTTTCGGTGATTTTGATGAAGATGAGGATGATGAATTCCAGATTGTGTGTCAGGGCTGCGGTGAGGATATTATTTTGACACCCGAAGACCTGATGGATGGCGAAATTATTTGTCCCAATTGCGGTGACACAATTGAATTTGATTTTGGTTGTGACGGCGAATGTGACGGCTGTGACGGTTGTGACGAAGAATAATTGAATTTGGTTTTATGTGAGTTGCTGCGAATGTTTTTGCGGCAACTCATTTTTACGGTTTCACAAAAATACCAATCCGTGTGTAAAATGTTATAGGTGCAAATGCACCCAGTACATTGAAAGGATTGGAAAAATGAAGGATGTTTTAACTGCATTGTTACTCACGGCAATTGCCGGACTTTCCACAGGTATTGGCGGATTGACGGCTTTTTTTTCAAAAAAAATGAACACAAAATTTTTGTCCTTCACCCTTGGAATTTCAGCCGGCGTGATGATTTATATTTCTTTTGCCGAGTTATTTGTGAAGGCGGTGGACGGCTTATCTCAGATATATGGTGCAAAATCGGGGAATATCATAAATGCTGTTGCGTTTTTTGGCGGAATCGGGCTTGTTGCGGCTGTTGACAGATTGATTCCTGAGGGCAGCTGTATGGAAACGGGTAAAAAGGATAGCGGTCTTATGCGAACAGGTGTTATTACGGCGGTGGCTTTGGCTGTGCATAATTTTCCCGAGGGTATGGCAACCTTTGTATCGGCACTTCAGTCTCCTGCATTTGCAATTCCAATAGTTGTGGCAATTGCAATTCATAATATCCCTGAAGGAATTGCTGTTGCCGTCCCGATTTATTATGCAACAGGGAACAAGTGGAAGGCGTTCTGGTATTCGCTGCTTTCAGGGCTGACGGAGCCTCTGGGTGCAATAATCGGGTATCTGATTCTGTTGCCATTTATGAATGATACTTTGAATTATATTGTTTTTTCGGCGGTGGCAGGAATAATGGTGTTTATATCTGTTGATGAGCTTTTGCCTGCGGCGCAGGGCTACGGCGAGCATAATCTTTCAATTCTCGGTCTTGTTGCGGGGATGGTTGTTATGGCGGTTAGCCTTATCGGGTTTTTGTGATTATTGAAAAATTAACAAAGGTGGAAGCGGTTGACTTCTGAATGTGTATCTGTTATAATGACAAATTAAGAAGCCTAAAAGGAGAATGAATATGTATACAATAAAGAAAAAGGGAGCGGCAGACATTCCGGTCATTACAATTACGGATTATATCAATGAGGGCTATAGCCCCAAGGTTGAATTCAGCGCAACTTACAGTGATGAGGGGTTTCACGCGCATTTTGTTGCCTATGAAAAAAATCCTCTTGCAACAAAAACACAGCATCTGGAGTTTGTGCATCTTGACAGCTGTCTTGAATGGTTTATGAATTTTGACCCCGTTCACACCGACAGATACTTTAATTTTGAAATGAACGCAAAAGGTACTGCCAATGTTGCTTTTCGCAAGGGCAGATATGACAAAACTCTTCTGACCGTTGAGGACATTGAGTCATTGAATATAAAAACCGGGATTTTTGAGGATTACTGGACTTTGGATTATACTGTTCCTTTTGAACTGCTCAAAAAGTATATTCCGGATTATGAGTTCAAAACGGGACTTGAGCATCCTGCCAATGTGTATAAGTGCGGTGAGGAAACCGAGTTTCCCCATTGGGGCTGCTGGAGTATGGTTGACAGAGAAAAGCCTGATTTCCATATGCCTGCCTTTTTTGGAAGAATGACAATTGAATAATAGGTGGAGGGGCTGTTGTGTTAGGCAACAGCCCCTTTGTGACGTCAGCAGTCGGAGCAAAGATTTTTGTAGTTTGGCTTTAGGTCGTCGGTTGTTGGGAAGGCTTCCCTGTATTCGGACAGCAGATGCTCGAAGCGGGTTTGTTCGGAAAGCATTTTGTAAATATAAAAGTCAATGAGCTTTGGTTCGGTTACGTTGTTGAAATTGTCAAGGGCAAGTTTAATTTCAGTTTTTGCATTTTCAATGTTTGAAATCAGTTCACGCTGCTTTGCATCACGCAAGGCGGCTGTCTTTTTTTCGGAGCCAATCATTCGTAAAAAAACGGAGGAAATACCTGTTGAAAGTTCTGTCAGCATCAAAAAACACCCTTTCTGTTGTTTATATGTCTATATTATGGCTTGTGACATGAAATATATTCCAAAAATTTGTCCAATAATTGAAAAGAACACTTGTGTAATTGGCAAAAGTGTGTTATAATAAATACAATTGTAATTAAACTGGATATGTATGTTGTTTTGGAGGTACAGTTTATGAGTTTCAAAGGATTGATTGAAAAATTTGTGGGCACGTACAGTGAACGCGAATTGAAAAGAATATATCCCATTGCCGACAAGGTTATGGCTCTGGAATCTGAGATGCAAAAGAAAACTGACAGCGAGCTCAGGGGCATGACAGATGTGTTTAAGGAACGTCTTGCAAATGGCGAGACCCTTGACGACATTCTTCCTGAGGCCTTTGCTGTTTGCCGTGAGGCGGCATGGCGTGTTCTTGGAATGAAGCACTTCCGTGTTCAGATTATTGGCGGTATTGTTCTTCATCAGGGTAGAATTTCTGAGATGAAAACAGGTGAAGGTAAAACTCTGGTTGCAACTCTCCCTGCTTATCTCAATGCTCTTTCGGGAAAGGGCGTTCATATTGTTACGGTCAATGACTATCTTGCAAAGCGTGACAGCGAGTGGATGGGCAAGCTCTATAACTTCCTTGGACTTTCGGTTGGTTTGATTATTCACGAAAAGGAAAACAAGGAACGCCGTGAGGCATATGCGGCTGATATTACCTACGGTACAAATAACGAAATGGGCTTTGACTATCTTCGTGACAATATGGTTATATACAAGGAAAACCGTGTTCAGCGTGGATACAATTATGCTATTGTGGATGAAGTGGACAGCATTCTGGTTGATGAAGCAAGAACGCCTCTCATTATTTCGGGTGTTGGTGATAAATCCACGGTGTTCTATGAACAGGCAAACGCCGTTGCAAAAATGTTGACTCACAGACGTGTTGTTGAAACCGACAGCAAGGTGGAGGATGAAGACATATATAACGATGTTGACTATGTTGTGGATGAAAAGGCAAAAACCGCAACACTTACACCTTCGGGCGTGAAGAAGGTTGAGGCAGCCTTTGGAATTGAAAATCTCACCGACCCTGAGAATATGACATATTCGCATCACATCAATCAGGCGATCAAGGCTCACGGAACAATGAAACGTGATATTGATTATGTTGTGAAGGACGGTCAGGTTATCATTGTTGACGAATTTACGGGACGTCTTATGTTTGGTCGCCGTTACAGTGACGGTCTTCATCAGGCAATTGAGGCAAAGGAAGGGGTTAAGGTTGAAAACGAGAGCAAGACTCTTGCAACCATTACCTTCCAGAATTTCTTCCGTCTTTATGACAAACTTTCGGGTATGACGGGTACGGCACTCACCGAGGAACAGGAATTCCGTGAAATTTATAACCTTGATGTTGTGGTGATCCCAACAAACAGACCTATGATTCGTCAGGATTTGCCCGATGCAATTTATAAATCGGAAGCAGGCAAATTCAATGCTGTTATAAGCGAGGTTGAAAAAGCTCATGCAATTGGTCAGCCCGTGCTTATCGGTACGGTTTCAATTGAAAAATCGGAGCTCCTCAGCTCGCTTCTCAAGCGCAGAGGAATTAAGCACAATGTTCTGAATGCAAAAATGCATGAGAAGGAAGCTGAAATTGTTGCTCAGGCAGGAAAGAAGGGTGCGGTTACCATTGCAACCAACATGGCCGGACGTGGTACGGATATTGTTCTTGGCGGTAATGCAGAATTTCTTGCCAAAAAGGAAATGGAGCAGATGGGCTTCACTCCCGAATTGATTGTTCAGGCAACGGGCTTTGCCGAAACCGATGATGAGGAAATTATCAATGCAAGAAAAACCTTCAAGGAGCTGAATGATAAATACAAGGCGCAGATTGCACCTGAACAAAAAGAGGTTCTTGAAGCAGGCGGACTTTATATTATGGGTACTGAGCGTCACGAAAGCCGACGCATTGATAATCAGCTCAGAGGCCGTGCCGGACGTCAGGGCGATGCCGGAAAGTCAAGGTTTTTCCTATCACTTGAAGATGACCTTATGCGACTTTTTGCGGCTGATAAAATCAACAGAATTATGGAAATGGTTGGCTTCACAGAGGATGATGCCATTGAAAGCAAGATTGTTTCAAACTCAATTGAAACAGCTCAGGCACGTGTTGAGGGACGAAATTTTGATATAAGAAAACACGTCCTCAGCTATGACGATGTGAACAATCAGCAGAGAGAGAAGATTTACGGTCAGAGAAACGAGGTTCTTGACGGAGTTGACCTGAAGGAAACCATTGAAAAGATGATGAGAAGTGTTCTTGAGGACGTAATTTCGCGTGCCGCAGGCTCGGAAAGCTACGCCGAAGACTGGAACTGGGATAATATCCGCGAACAGCTCACGGTTGTTTTTGGCGATTTGGGTGAGGATGCTTTTGAATTTGAACCGGTTGAGATTGACAGAATGACAGCAGAATCCCTTGCTGACGATTTGATGGAAAAGGTTCTTGCAAAGTATGCTGAAAAAGAAGAAATGTTTGGCGAAAGCATGCGTGAGGTTGAGCGAATCATTCTTCTTCGTGTTGTTGATGCAAAATGGATGGATCACATTGACAGCATGGAACAGCTTCGTCACGGAATTAATCTTCGTGCCTATGCACAGCGTGATCCGGTTATTGAGTATAAGTTTGAAGCCATGGATATGTTTGAAGAGATGATTGCAATCATCAAGGAAGAAACGGTGAAACAGCTTTTCCATGTGGTTCTTCAGTCCAATATTGAACGTAAGCAGGTTGCAAAGCCCATTGCCGAAAATCACGGCGGTGACGGTACTATTCAGAAAAAGCCTGTTGTGAAAGCAACAAAAGTGGGCAGAAATGACCCGTGTCCCTGCGGCAGCGGAAAAAAATATAAGCACTGCTGTCTGGGCAAGGATGAGAATTAAGTTTTTGAAAATTTTTTAAAAGGATGTGAGAATGTGATAGAGTTCGATGAATACAAGCTTGAGCTTGACGGAATGAAGAAAGATATTACAGATTTGAGGGATTCACTTTAACATCGAAAAAACGATGGAAGAGATTTCCGAGCTGGATGCAAAAACAATGGAGCCTGATTTTTATGGTGATATGGATGCCGCAGGAAAGGTTCTGCAAAGAATAAAGGGCCTGAAAAACAAGGTTGAACGCTATGATGCTCTTTATGCCCTGTGGGATGATTTGACAACCCTTGTTGCCCTTGCCATTGAAGAAAACGACGAGAGTGTTCTTGATGAGGTGAAGGGCGGTTTCAAGGAATTGACAGACAACCTCAGTTCAATGAAGCTTGAAACCCTTTTGTCAGGTAAATATGACGGCAACAATGCAATTTTGACACTTCACGCAGGTGCAGGCGGAACAGAGGCGCAGGACTGGTGCGAAATGCTTTACCGTATGTACACACGCTGGGCTGAACGCCGTGGCTTCAAGGTGGAAACTCTGGATTTCCTTGATGGCGAAGAAGCAGGAATAAAAAGTGTTACCTTCCAGATTGAAGGTGTTAATGCTTATGGTTATGCAAAGTGTGAGAAGGGGGTTCACCGTCTTGTGAGAATTTCACCCTTTGATTCATCGGGCAGACGGCACACATCCTTTGCTTCGCTTGATGTTATGCCTGAAATCAATGATGATATTGAAATCAACATCAGTCCCGAGGATTTGAAGGTTGATACTTACCGTGCCAGCGGTGCAGGCGGTCAGCACGTTAACAAAACTGAGTCGGCAATACGTATAACGCATATTCCCACAGGGGTTATTGTTACCTGTCAGAATGAACGTTCTCAGCACAAAAACCGTGAAACTGCAATGAAAATGCTCAAGTCAAAGCTGGTTGAAATTGCTGAGCGTGAACAAAAGGAAAAGATTGAAGACATCAAGGGTGTTCAGATGGAAATCGGCTGGGGAAGCCAGATTCGTTCCTATGTGTTCCATCCGTACAGCATGGTGAAGGATCACAGAACCAATTTTGAAACCGGTAACACAGGTGCGGTTATGGATGGCGACCTTGACGGATTTATTGATGCATATCTTACGGCGTTGTCGCGCGGTGAGATAGAAAAATAGAAAGGATAAGCCTGAAAAATTTGCCCATCTCACCACTTTTTGTTCGGGGCAGTACACACAGTACGGCACCGCTCACTACAAAGCGGCAATCTGAACAAATTTTTTCAGACTTATGTTCGTGTTTTAGAAACAGAAAGGAAAAGTACAGATAATGTTTGATAAACTTTCATTTATAGAAAAACAGCACGAGGAGCTTGCGGCAAAAATCAGTGATCCTGCGGTTATGGCTGATATGGACAACTGGCGCAAGCTGTGCAAGGAGCATTCCGATATGACTCCAATTGTGGAGAAGTACAAGGAATACAAAATGAATATGAACACCATTGAGGATGCAAAAATGATGCTTGATGACCCTGAAACCGATAGGGACTTTAAGGAAATGCTTCAGGACGAAATTTCGGAGGCAAAGGCAAATATTGAGGTCATTGAAGGGGAACTGAAAATTTTGCTTCTTCCCAAAGACCCCAATGACGACAAAAACGTTATTGTGGAAATCCGTGGCGGTGCAGGTGGTGATGAGGCAGCACTTTTTGCGGCAGACCTTTACAGAATATATTCAATGTATGCCGAATCAAAACGTTGGAAGACCGAAGTTATGAACCTGAGTGAAATCGGCATTGGCGGAATCAAGGAAGTTTCATTTATGATTGAAGGTCAGGGTGCATACAGTCGTCTCAAGTATGAAAGCGGTGTTCATCGTGTTCAGCGTGTTCCCGAAACAGAGTCTCAGGGCAGAATTCACACATCAACCGTAACTGTTGCGGTGCTCCCCGAGGCGGAGGAGGTTGACTTTGAAATCAATCCTGCGGATTTGCAGATTGATACTTACCGTGCCAGCGGTGCAGGCGGTCAGCACGTTAACAAAACAGAGTCGGCAATCCGTATTACACATATCCCAACCGGTGTGATTGTTGAATGTCAGGATGAACGTTCACAGCACAAGAACAAGGATAAGGCAATGAAGGTTCTTCGTTCAAGACTTTATGAAGCAGAGCTTCAGAAGCAGCAGGATGCAATTGCGGCAGACCGAAAGAGTCAGGTTGGCACAGGTGACCGAAGTGAGAGAATCAGAACATATAACTTCCCACAGGGACGTGTTTCGGATCACAGAATCGGGCTTACACTTTATAAGATTGAAGCTATTATGAACGGTGACATTGACGAAATTATTGATGCACTCATCACAACCGACCAGAGTGAAAAGTTAAAGCTTCAGGGTGCAGAAGACTAATTGTTATATGGCTTAAATTGATTGCTGGTTTAAGAAGGTGTGCGTTAATCATTTTGAGGGTGTGCAATATATGAAAAGCAATAAGCTGAAAAATTTCTTATTTATGAATATAGGATGTGTATTTCTGTCTGTGGGAGTATACTTCTTTAAAATCCCTAATGGTTTTGCAACAGGTGGGGTAACCGGTATTGGTACTGTTTTGGGACGACTTTCTCCCATAACTCCTGCTGTGTGGATTTTAATTTTAAATATTACGCTTTTGTTGTTGGGCTTTTTGTTTCTGGAGCGTCAGAATCTTATTAAAACTATGTATTGCAGTATGTTTTATTCGGCTCTTACATATGTTTTTGAATTGTTTATACCAATTTCCAATCCATTGACAAATCAACCGCTTTTGGAACTGGTTTATGCTGTATTACTCACCGCTATTGGTTCGGCAATGATTTTTAACAGCGGTTCGTCTTCCGGCGGAACTGATATTGCGGCTCTGATTTTGAAAAAATATACAAAGCTGGATGTCGGAAAAGCTTTACTGGTGGTTGATTTCTTTGTTGCGGCGAGTTCGATTTTTGTTTTCAATATGAAAGTGGGTTTGTTTTCGCTCCTTGGGTTATTTGCAAAGGCATTTTTGGTTGACAGCGTTATTGAAAGCCTGAATACTTGTAAATATTTTATTGTAATAACAACAAAGCGAGACGAAATTTCGCAGTATATTATGGAAAATCTTCACCACGGCGTTACTGTTAACGGTGTTGTCGGAGAGTATACGAAAGACCAAAAGGAAATGCTTCATACGGTATGCAAACGAGCAGAGGCAATAAGGCTTAAAAAGAAAATTAAAGAAATTGATTCCGGCGCCTTTATCATTGTTACTACCAGTAGTGAAATTATCGGTCGAGGATTCAGAAGTGTATGATTAGAAATTAATTTACAAAAAGAGGGTTGTTTCTATGGAAACAAGAATTTTTGAGGCAACAGCCGAGGATTTGCAGGCTGCTGCGGAATTGATAAAGAACGGCGAAACGGTGACATTCCCAACCGAGACTGTTTACGGTCTTGGGGCAAATGCTCTTGACGAGGCTGCCGTTGCAAAGATTTTTGAAGCAAAAGGCCGACCTTCGGATAATCCGCTGATTGTTCACGTTTCGGAACTTTCGGAGGTTGAGGGCTTTGTTGAGGAAATACCTCAGGGGGCAAGGCTCCTTGCTGAAAAATTCTGGCCGGGACCTTTGACGATGATTTTGAAAAAGAAAGAGATTATTCCGGGCTGTGTTTCTGCCGGTCTGAACACTGTTGGTATAAGAATTCCCGAAAATGAAACTGCACGTGCGTTCATCAGGGCTTGCGGTGTTCCTCTTGCGGCACCCAGCGCCAATATTTCGGGAAAACCAAGCCCCACCACTTTTGAACACGTTTTTGAGGATTTGAACGGCAGGGTTGCAGGTATAATCCGAGGCGGTGATGCCCGTGTGGGGGTTGAATCCACGGTGATTGATATGACCTCGGAAACCCCGACGGTTTTGCGGCCTGGTGGTGTTTCGGTTGAACAGCTTCGGGAAGTTCTTGGGGATGTTCGCATCAGCAGTGAAGTGAAAAAGGATGATATTCCAAAAGCTCCAGGAATGAAATATAAGCATTATTCGCCAAAAGCCCTTGTTTATATTCTCGGTGGCGATGACGAAGCTGAGAGGGAGTTTCTTTCAAAGCGTGCTGTCTTTGGGAAAGTGGCAGTTATAGCTTTTGATGAAATGAAGGATATTTTGCCCGTTTGCGTGCATTTTATTTCACTTGGGTCAAAATCTTCGCCCGAAAGTGCGGCAAAAAGGCTCTTTGATTGTCTTCGTGAATGTGACAAGGTGGGGGCAAGGGAGGTTTACGCTCCTGAAATTCTCGATGAGGGGCTCTGGCGTGCTGTTAAAAACAGATTATACAAGGCGGCGGCAGGAAAACGTCTTGATGCACAAACTGCAAAATCGGTGCTCTTTGTCTGCACGGGAAATACCTGCCGAAGTCCCATGGCTGAAGGAATCTTCAACAGTCTTGGCAAAAATGGTGTTGCATCATCTTCCGGACTTTGTGTTCTTGGAGCACGTGGGGCTGAAGAAAAGGCTGTTGAGGCGGTGTCAAAATGGGGAATTGATTTGAAATCGCACGTTCCAATACAGACAACACAGGAGATGCTTGATTGTGCTGATATTGTTCTTGCGATGACAACGAGCCACAAGTGGACTTTGTTTGATGATGAAAAGGTTTTCACCCTTAAAGAGTTTGTGGGTGAGTTTGGTGATGTTGCCGACCCTTACGGCGGCGATATTGAAATATATGAAAATTGTGCCGTTGAATTAAAACGGCTTATTGAGAAGATTGAATTATGACGGTATATGAAAAAATGAATCCCGGGCATATTGACGGACTTGTTAAGGTTGAAGAAGATTGTTTTGCGTCCGGCTATGCAAGAAATACTTTTGAAAAAGAGCTTGAAAACAAGCTGGCATATTATGTTGTGGCTCTTGTTGACGGCGAAGTTGCCGGTTATGCAGGGCTGTGGAATATGTGCGGAAGTGCTGATATTATGAATGTTGGTGTTCTGAAATCGTTCAGACGACATGGCATTGCAGAGGGAATGCTTGGAAGGCTTGAGGAGTATTGCATTGCACAGGGGATTTTTGAAATCAATCTTGAAGTCAGGGTGGGGAATGTTCCTGCCCGACAGTTGTATGCAAAAATGGGATATGACGAAATTGCTGTCAGAAAAGGATATTATGACGGCAAGGAAGATGGAATTGTAATGAAAAAGCTACTGACGGAGAATAGGGGAGTCTGAAAGAATTTTTCAGACTCAGGTTTGTGCTTTTGACACAGAAAGGAATGGTTATAACAATGAAGATTCTTGCCATAGAAAGCTCCTGCGACGAAACTGCAGCAGCGGTTGTTGAAGACGGAACAAAAGTCCTTTCAAACGTGATAAACACTCAAATAGAGCTTCACAAGACCTTTGGCGGTGTTGTTCCGGAGGTGGCTTCCAGAAAACATATTGAAAATATCAGCGATGTTGTTGACAAGGCTCTGAGTGATTGCGGCATGACAATCAATGATGTTGATGCAATTGCCGTGACATACGGCCCGGGGCTTGTTGGTGCTTTGCTTGTGGGGGTTTCTACGGCAAAGGGACTTAGCTTTATGGCTGAAAAACCGTTAATTCCTGTCCATCACATAAAGGGGCATATATGTGCAAATTATATTGAACATCCTGACTTCAAGCCGCCTTTTGTGTGCCTTGTGGCATCGGGCGGACATAGTCATATTGTGTATGTAAAGGATTATTTTACCTATGAGGTTCTTGCAAAAACCAATGATGATGCGGCAGGCGAAGCCTTTGACAAGGTTTCAAGGGTTCTTGGACTGGGCTACCCCGGTGGGCCTGCAATTCAAAAATGTGCGAAAGACGGCAATCCTGAGGCAATAAAGTTCCCACGGGTGAATATGGGTGAAGATGGATTTGATTTCAGCTTCAGCGGTGTTAAAACGGCAGTTATAAACTATATTCACAATGCCGAGCAAAAGGGAATTGAAATAAACAAGGCTGATGTTGCGGCATCCTTTCAAGAAGCGGTGACCGATGTTCTCAGCCGTCATTTGATTGAATGTGCCGAAAAATACGGTGTAAAAAACCTTGCTCTTGCAGGGGGAGTTGCGGCGAACAAGGCTTTGCGTGAGCGCGTGGAAATGCTGGCGGCAAAAAAGGGTATGACCTTTGTTTGTCCTTCAATGTCGCTCTGCACTGATAATGCGGCAATGATTGGCTGCGCCGCGTATTATGAATATCGTAACGGCGCAATTGCAGATATGTCGCTGAATGCGGTGGCAAACCTGCAACTGGGCTAAAACAGATTTTGAAATACCTCAACAATTTTGAACCTGACCTTCACGGGGGTGGTTTTTTGTGAGATTAAACTGAATTCATCTTCGGAAAGGCTGTTTTCAAGCTTTGTCATGGCATCGGATGAGGCGGAAAGCACTCCGTCGGTGAAGCAAAGGGGAGGATAAAGAACGCACCACCAGTTTTTGCCCTGAGCCTCACCCAATTCAATGCGCACGGCGTTATATTTGCCGGCAGGAAGGGTAAGATTGCCATAGTTTTTTGTGGGGAAAGGAAACCTTCCAATGGTTACCTTGACCTTGTAATCAAAGCCCATGCGCTCTACCTCGTCTTCGGCAATTTTGCGGATGAGACTGATGTTTTTTCTTGCTTGCGAAATTGTTTCTTCGGTGGATTGGGCATTGGTGAATATGTTTTGGGTTTCACTCAGAACCCGATTGCGGATTCTGAGCTTCATGCTCTGGTCGGTTTCGGTGTTGCTGTTGGCGATGATGTGAAGCCGCATAACGGAATTTGAAATGTCATTGCCGATTTTTTGAGCATAGGACAGGAATGCCGTGAATAAAAGTGTTAAAACAAGGAATAAAGCCAAAAGGCGATGCTTGTTTATGTATTGCATAAGTTTTTTTCCTTTCTTTGGTTGATTGTGATAATATAATGAAAGTATTGACAACTTTTTTTTGTTTATACATATTGATTTTTATTGAGATTTGTTTTAAAATATTTGATGTTAGGATTGATTTTGATGAAAAAGTTGAACGTTTGTGTGCTCTTTGGCGGTGTATCCAGTGAACATTCGGTGTCCGAGGTTTCGGCATCGGCTGTTCTTGAAAACATTGACAGAGATAAATATGAGGTTTTTCCTGTTGGAATAACAAATGACGGAAAGTGGTTGTTTTACGACGGAGAAATTGAGAATATAAGAAATCATACATGGGAAAAGAAAAAAACTGTTCCTGCGGTTATCTCGCCCGACAGTAACGACAAGGCTTTGCTGAAATTTGGTGAATCGGGTATTGAAAGAATAGGTATTGATGTTGTATATCCTGTTCTCCACGGCAAAAACGGCGAGGACGGAACTGTTCAGGGGCTTTGTAAGCTGGCAGGGATTCCATGTGTGGGCAGTGACATTATCGGCAGTGCTGTTTGTATGGACAAATGTATTGCAAAAATATTGTTTGACAAGGCCGGTATACCCCAAACGCCCTGGGTTGAAATGAAGCTTGGTGATGAAATTGATTTTGAAACAATTGAAACAAAGCTGGGTTATCCTTGTTTTATCAAGCCTTCATCGGCAGGGTCTTCGGTTGGGGTGACAAAGGCTTCAAACCGTGAGGAGCTTGTTTCGGGCATTAACCTTGCTCTTGAACACGACTATAAGGTTCTGATTGAGGAATCAATTGATGCGCGTGAGGTTGAGTGCGGTGTCATGGGAAACTTTGAACCCGTGACAGCAGACGTTCTTGGTGAAATCAAGCCTGCCAAGGAGTTTTATGACTTTGATGCAAAGTATAATGACGCATCATCCCAGCTGATTATTCCTGCAGAGGTTGATGCTGAAACAGAAAGAAAGATAAAAGAATATGCTGTTCGGGCATACAGAATTTGCGAGTGCCGAGGTCATTCGCGTGTTGACTTTTTTATTGACCGCCGCAACGGCAGAATTTTGCTGAATGAAATTAACACAATTCCGGGCTTTACGCCAATCAGTATGTATCCGAAGGTTTGGAATTGTTCGGGGTTGTCAATGAAAGAGATTATTGATAAACACATTGAACTTGCTTTGGCAAGAAAGGATTGACAGTGATGGATAAAAGACCAATTGGTGTTTTTGATTCGGGACTTGGCGGTCTTACTTGTGTCAGAGAGATTATGCGGATTATGCCCGGTGAAGATGTGATTTATTTTGGTGACACGGGCAGAGTTCCCTATGGCACACGGGAAAGGGAGACCTTGCTGAAATATGTGAGGCAGGACATTCGTTTTCTTGAAACCTTTGACATAAAAATGATTATTATTGCTTGCGGAACGGCAAGCAGTGCGGCACTCCCGTGGATTTCAAGCGAATTCGGTACGGAAATAATCGGTGTGGTTGAACCGGCGGCAAAGGCTGCGGTGAAGGCTACAAAATCAAAACGTATTGGTGTTCTTGGCACAAGCGGTACAGTGAAAAGCGGAAAATATATTGAGTATATAAAAAGCATATGTCCGGAGGCTAAAGTGTTTCAGAAGGCTTGTCCCATGTTTGTTCCGCTGGTTGAAAACGGTTATGCCGACAAGGCTGTTGCAAGGCTTTTTGCTGAAGAATACCTTGAGGAGATAAAGGCACAGGATGTTGACACTCTGATACTCGGCTGCACGCATTATCCTCTTTTGAAGCCCATAATAAGTGAAATTATGGGTGAGGATGTTGTGCTGATTGACTCGGGAGCTGAGGCGGCCGGATTTGCTCTTGAGAGGCTGAGCTTATGTGACAAGCTGAGTCACTCGGACTCAGGGCAATATAATTATTTTGTGAGCGATTCAGCCGAAACCTTTGCAGAGTTTGGAAATATGTTTTTGAGCTGTCCGATTAAGGGGAATATCAAAAAGATTGATATAGAAAAGTATTAATCGGACTTGTGTTTGAGTTTTTGATACTGGGAAAGGAATGACTACAATATTGGAAAACAATGCGATGATTTATCTGAAAACCTTGCAAAGTGCTGAGGGTGAAGGACAAATTGATGAAATTGAACTTCAGACAAAAGGAACCTTTGCAAAAAAGAACGGAAAGTTTTATATAATATATGAAGAAAGCGAGCTTACGGGCTTTGAGGAAACCACAACCACAATAAAGGTGTCGGAGGATGCTGTGTGTATGACCCGACGTGGAAAGTATAACAGCCGTATGGAGTTTCGGCTTGGGGAAAAATGCCTGTGCAGCTACAACACGCCATTTGGGGTTATTCCCGTTGGGGTGAATCCTGTGTCGGTGGAAAATAATCTGAGTGAAGACGGCGGTAATCTTGATATTGAATACATTCTGGATATTGACAACCGTGATTATCTTACAAACCGTTTGAAGCTGACAGTTGATAAAATTGTTTCATAATGAAGTTAAGAAATTTTGTGCCATTGAGGCAGAATGGAGATAAAAATGAGCATTATTGAGAATTCAAAGGAAAAAATCGGACAGGCTGTGAAATCGGCGTTTTTGACGGCTGTGGAAAAGGGCATTCTTACAGTTGCGGAGGAAATTGATATTGACGAAAAAATTCAGCTTGAAGTTCCAAAGGATGAACAGCACGGCGACTTTGCCTGCAATATTGCAATGCTTCTTGCAAAGTCATTACGTATGCCGCCACGTAAAATTGCCGAGGCAATAGCCGAAGGCATTGAGACGGGCGGTGAAATCGAGAGGGTTGAGGTTGCAGGAGCAGGCTTTATCAATTTTTATCTTTCCAACTCAAGACTTTATGACGTAATCCGTGAGATTGAAGAAAAGGGTAGTGATTACGGAAAAATTGAAATGGGCAAGGGCAAAAAGGTTATGGTTGAATTTGTCAGTGCAAACCCAACGGGTCCTATGCACATGGGTAATGCCCGCGGCGGTGCTCTGGGGGACTGTATGGCAAGCGTTCTTGAATATGCAGGCTATGATGTTACCCGTGAGTTTTATGTGAATGACGCAGGAAATCAGATTGAAAAATTCGGTAAGTCCCTGGAGGCAAGATACATTCAGCAACTCAAAGGAGAAGATGCAATTGAGTTCCCTGAGGATGGCTACCACGGTGATGACATAACTGAACACGCAAAGGCTTTTATTGAAATTGAGGGCGACAAGTATCTTGAAACATCCTCCGAAGAACGCAAGGCGGCGCTTGTTGCTTATGCATTGGAAAAGAATGTTGCATATCTCAAAACAGACCTTGAAAAATACCGTATTTTTTATGATGTATGGTTCCGTGAAAGTGAGCTCCACAAAAACGGAAAGGTTCAGGAAGCAATTGACCGTCTGACCAAGGCAGGCTATACCTATGAGGAGGATGGTGCAATCTGGATAAACTGCGAAAAAATGGGACTTGAAAAGAACGAGGTTCTTGTTCGTCAGAATGGAATTCCCACATATTTTGCGGCAGACATTGCATATCATATCAACAAGATTGAAACAAGAGGCTTTGATTTGGTCATTGATGTGTGGGGGGCAGACCACCACGGACATATTGCAAGAATGAAGGCGGCACTTGCGGCTTGCGGTATTGACCCCGATAAGTTTGAGGTTTCAATTATGCAGCTTGTTCGTCTTACACGTGACGGCGAGGCTGTGAGGATGTCCAAGAGAACGGGAAAAGCCATAACATTGACCGACCTTCTTGAGGATGTTTCGGTTGATGCGGCAAGATTTCTTTTTAATATGCGCATGGCAGGAAGTCACCTTGATTTTGACCTTGACCTTGCTGTTAAGCAGGAGAGCGAGAACCCTGTTTTTTACGTTCAGTATGCTCATGCAAGAATATGCAGTATAATCCGTGTTCTTAAAGAAGAAGGAATTGAAGTTAAGCCTTTTGCGGATATTTCGGCAGAAGTTCTCACTGAAAAGGAAGAAATTGCACTTCTGAAAAAGCTCTGTGACCTTCCTGAAGAAATACGTATGGCTGCCGAAACCCGTGAACCTGCAAAGATTACAAGATATGTTATGGATTTGGCATCGGCTTTTCATACCTTCTATAATGCATGCCGTGTTAAGGTTGAAGACGAGTCGGTGATGAATGCACGTTTGAAGCTGGTTGACAGCACAAGAATTGTTATTCAGGGCATTTTGAAGATGCTGAAGATTAATGCTCCGGAAAAAATGTAAGGAGTGGAAAGCCTGAAATTATGTTTTGAACATAGCAGAAGGAGTGATTGAAAAATGAAGCGTATATCAAAAATAATGACAGCATGGATTTTGACTTTGGTTATGGCTTGTTCCTGCGTCACCGTGTGGGCTGAGGATACGGCGGAATCCATTGAGCAGGAATATAAATATTCAGATTATGTAAAAAGTATTGCAAAGCAAATTGCATTACTTGGCAGATATAACAATCTGGTTGAAAATAATTTATACCTTGCGGCAATTGAAGCCGTACTTGAAGAAAACCCCGAGCTTTATGACGTTGCGGTGAAGGCTATGCTGGAACAGGTTGATGAAAACTCGGTGTATTATAATGAAGAAGAAGCAAAGGCGTTTATGGAATCCCTTGATGATGAGGTTGTGGGAATTGGTGTGACGGTTCTTGACCGTGACGGATATATTATGGTTTCACAGCCGATTCCGGGTTCGCCTGCGCACAAGGCAGGAATTAAATCGGGTGACATTATCCGCAGTGCCGACGGGGTTGCTCTTGATGGGTTATCCCTTGATGAGGCTGTTGAATTTATCCGTGGCAAAGAAGGCACAAAGGTGATAATTGATGTTCAGCGTTCAGGTCTTGACGGAACAATTCCCTTTGAAATTATCCGTGAAAAGGTTATGTCGCCTTCTCTGGACTTTGAGCTGATTGAAAAAGAAGATAAAAAAATTGCAAAGATTACCATATATTCATTCACGGAGAATGTTGCCGTACAGTTCAAAGAAGCTCTTGAAAAGGCTGATGCGGCAGGTACAAAAAATCTGATAATTGACCTTCGTGATAATGGTGGTGGATATCTGAGTCAGGCTGTTGCCATTGCGGATATGCTGTTGCCTGCAGGAAAGATTATCACAACAGAAGACCACAAACTGGATGTTCTTGATATGAAGTATGAATCAACCGGTATTGGCAAAGAGTACGAAATTATTGTTCTTATAAATGAAATGAGTGCAAGTGCTTCAGAGGTTCTGACAGCCGCATTGATTGAAAATGAGGCGGCAATTGCTGTGGGAACAAAATCATTTGGTAAAGGAACCGTTCAGGCGGTTTATGACACACCAAAAAACGGTGTTATGAAGTTTACGGTTGCATATTATCTGACCCCAAATGGGAACAATATTCACGAAAAAGGCATAACTCCCCATACGGTTATTGAAAATTCAGAGGTTCCCGTTGATATGTCACAGTTTGAATTGTTTACCTATTCCAATAAGTACCGGTTGGGCGATACGGGCAGTGAAGTTGAAAATGCAAAGAAGATGCTTGAAATGCTGGGTATTTATATTGGTGAAATAAACGATGTTTATGACGAAAATCTCAAGGGCGCTGTGGCTGTTTTTCAGGAGGCAATGAATCTTTATTCTTACGGTGTTCTTGATTTTTCAACCCAGATGAATCTTTATGAAAAACTGAAGTCCATGAAGGTTGAAGTTGATGACCAGCTTGAAGCTGCCATTGATTCATTTTAATTAAAAAAGAAAGGAAATGTAAAATGAGCGAAAATTGTACACATGATTGTTCAAGCTGCAGTGAAAACTGCAGCTCAAGAAAAGAGGAGCAGAGCTTTCTTGCTCCAAAAAACTCTATGAGTGATATTAAAAAGGTTATTGGAATTGTCAGCGGAAAAGGCGGAGTGGGCAAATCTCTTGTTACATCGCTGATGGCATCGGGAATGCAGCGAGAGGGATACAGAAGTGCAATTCTTGATGCAGATATTACCGGACCTTCAATTCCCAAGTTGTTTGGAATCACCGCAAAGGCAGAGGGCTCGGAATATGGAATAATGCCTGCTGTCAGCCGTGGCGGAACAAAAATAATGTCAATCAACCTTCTGCTTGAAAACGACACCGACCCTGTTGTGTGGCGTGGGCCTGTTATCGGCGGAACGGTAAAACAGTTCTGGACGGATGTTGTGTGGGAGGATGTTGACTGTATGTTTGTTGATATGCCCCCCGGAACAGGTGATGTTCCCCTGACGGTTTTTCAGTCGCTTCCCGTTGACGGAATTATTGTTGTTACTTCGCCTCAGGAGCTTGTTTCCATGATTGTTGAAAAGGCGGTTAATATGGCAAAACTGATGAATATTCCGATTTTGGGCATTGTTGAAAACATGAGCTATGTTGAATGTCCCAACTGTGAAGAAAAAATTCAGATTTTTGGTGAAAGCAAGCTTGACGATGTTGCAAAGAGCTTTGAACTTGATGCCTTGGGCAGAATTCCAATGAAGGCAGAAATTGCTTCACGTTGCGATGCGGGCAAGGTTGAGGCTGTTGACAGCTCAGAATATCTTGGTGCGGCATTTGATGCGGTGAAGGCTTTGATTAAAGGTTAAATAAAACTAAATCAGGCTGTAACAGTTTTTGCAGCAGATGGGAGAGCATATGAAAAAAAGAGTTTTTTCAATGTTATTGGTTTTTGTTCTGATGTTCACATCCTCGATTGCAGTTTCTGCAGAGGATGTTGAAGTACAGGACGCTGTGGAAGTTCAGGATGAAGCTGAGGCTGTGCTGACATCCGATAAGTTCACACTTTTTGTTGATGTTGTGCAGCCCGATGGTCAGATTTTGCCATCGGATATGAGATTCAATATCTTTACCGAAGAGGGAGAGTGGCTTGCAAACAGATGCGTCAGAATTGAATCGGCAGGGGTTGTTGAGGTTGAGTTTCAGTTGCCTGCTTATGAAATTGGCACAAGGTTTGTGCTTGTTCCCACAACGGGCGTGGAATACATAACCTATTATTCAACAAATCTGGGACTGAACGAAAGCTTTGTTGTTGAAACCTATGCATATGTTGATGTTTTTGGCGGTGTTCGCATTGCAGATTCGGCACACGTTTCGGCATATCCGTTCTTTGAGGCTGATTCGTGGGAGGCAAAAGCCGAGGAGCTTGTGAACAGCCGTAACATTCAAAGTGAAACACCTTATATGATTTGGGTATCAAAGGAAAATTTTACGGTTTCGGTTTTCCTCCGTGAAAACAATCGCTGGGAATGTATAAAGTATTTCGGTTGTTCAATTGGGGCACCGGACACGCCCACCGTGACGGGACAGTACAAATATTACCGCTTTGAAAACATCTGGGATTACGGCACCTATTATGTTGGCCCCATTATAAAGTTCTATAACGGTTATGCAATACATACAACTCTTATAAACAAAGACGGTACGGATTATGACGGAAGAATCGGAAAAATGATTTCTCACGGATGTGTTCGTGTCCGTCCCGAGAATATGGATTGGCTGATATTCTACATTCCGCTGAATACACGTATCTATGTTACAAATGAATAATTACGGAACCGCTCCAAAACACATCGGGTTGTTTGGAGTGGTTCTTCTTGACTTATAGAGTAAAAAATGGTACAATATAATGAAAATAAAATGGAATATTATGCTTGAGGACGAGATGAATTATGTTTTTATCGGATAAATGGAAAGATTATGAGCTTCTTGACACCTGCAAGGGTGAAAAACTGGAACGTTGGGGGGATTTTGTTCTCAGACGTCCCGACCCTCAGATTGTGTGGGATGTTGAGGAAGCAAAGAATGATTATGCATGGAAAAAGGCTGATGCACATTATTTGAGGAGTAATACCGGCGGCGGTCACTGGGAAAGCCGCAAGGGCTTGCCCGAAAGCTGGACGGTAAGCTACCGTGAGCTGACCTTTGGAATCAAAATGATGGGTTTCAAGCATACGGGACTTTTCCCCGAACAGGCAACAAACTGGGACTGGTTTTCGGAAATAATAAAGAAATCGGGCAGAAGGGACGTTAATGTTCTGAATCTTTTTGCATATACCGGAGGTGCAACCATGGCGGCGGCGGCAGCCGGAGCTTTGGTTTGTCATGTTGATGCATCAAAGGGAATGGTTTCGTGGGCAAAGGAGAATGCGGTTTTGTCAGGGCTTGAAAACCGTCCAATCAGATATATTGTTGATGATGTAAAAAAGTTTACCGAGCGTGAAATAAGACGCGGAAGAAAATACGATGCGGTTATTATGGACCCACCATCCTATGGCAGAGGCCCGTCGGGCGAGGTGTGGAAGATAGAGGACGAGCTTTTTGACCTTGTGAAGCTCTGTATGGGCGTGTTGTCGGACGAGCCTTTGTTTTTCCTTATTAATTCATATACAACGGGACTTTCGGGTGGTGTTCTTGAAAATATTTACAAAATGACACTTCAAAAGAAATTTGGCGGTATGGTTGCCGTTGATGAAGTGGGACTGCCTGTGACAAAGCATGATTTGGTTCTTCCGTGCGGCTATTCCGGAAGATGGAGTAAATAATTTATCCGGTCTTGACACGAGTAAGAAATGTGTCGAATTGTGTCAAAAAATACGGAAAGATGTTTAAAATACGAAGAAAAGAGGAATAATAAATGGAACAAAGGGAAATTTTGGTAAAATCAACTTTGGATTCAACAATACAACCATCATTATTTTATAAATCAGAGACCAACGAAAAACGTCCACTGTTAGTTGGTCTTCATACATGGAGTCACGACAGATTTAATCAAATCAATAATATGTTGCCTTATGCTCAAAAATATGATTTTAATTTGTTGTTGCCTGAATTTAGGGGAGATAACCTCAAAACAAATCCTATTTGCACTCAGGCTTGTGGTTCGAATTACGCAAAGCAAGATATAAAAGATGCGATTAATTATGTTATAGCTAACGAGAATGTAGATAGTGAAAATATATTTTTATTGGGTTTGAGTGGGGGAGGACATATGTCTCTTCTTATGGCAGGATTTTGCCCTGAGTATTTTAAGGCAATTGGGGCATTTGTGCCGATTACTGACCTTGAAAAATGGACAAAGCAAAACAAGAATTATTGTGAGCATGTTTTGGCATGTTGCAGTGACAATACTGACGAAATGAAAAAAAGGTCTCCTTTATCTTATGTAGAGAACATTGCAAAATCTAACCTAAAAATTTTTCACGGTAAATTTGATCCTGTCGTTCCGGTATCGCATAGCTTGGAATTATATGAAGAAATAATGTTAAGACATCCAAATGCGCGAATATTTCTTGATATTTTTGATGGTGGTCATGAAATTGATATGGAAACGGCTTTTTATTGGATCATATCACAATATAAAGGTGTAAGAAAGGTAAAAGTTACTGGTTGACGCTTAAAAACACAGGGGACAGAATTGTTGTGTTTATTTGTGTCAAGTCCATACAATTTAAAAGATTAGTTTGCCGATTTATAATATTTACATATACTATCAGAAGTAGAGAAATCCCAAAAAAGAATATAAATAATCGAGGTGTAAGATTATGCTCATAAATGATAACAAATACTTGTCCATAATTGAAACGATAAAAAGCGAGATTGAAAGTGCACGATTTCGGGCGACAATTTCCGTTAACAGTGAGCTTACAATGCTTTATTATAATATTGGCTCAATTATCAACGAGAATAAATCTTGGGGTAACAAATTTATTGAAAATCTTGCAAAGGATATTAAACTTGAATATCCCAATTCAAAAGGTTATTCAGTGAGAAACCTTAAATATATGGCTAAATTTGCGGCTGAATATACTGATAAAGAATTTGTGCAGACAGTGTCTGCACAAATTCCGTGGTCGCATAATTGCTTGATTATGGATAAAGTTAAGACACATGAAAAACGAAAATGGTATATTGAAAAGACAATTGAAAATGGTTGGTCTCATAGCGTTTTGACACATCAAATAGAAAGCGGTCTTTATGAAAGACAAGCTATAGCTGAGAAAATATCTAACTTCGAAAATAGATTACCTGCTACTCAAAGCGAACTGGCAATTCAAACAATGAAAGACCCATATATCTTTGATTTTATTCCCTTTAAAGAGGATATGTTGGAAAAAGACATTGAACAGGCATTGGTAAAGGATATTACTGCACTATTATTAGAACTTGGCACAGGCTTTGCATTCTTAGGGAATCAATATCACTTAAATGTAGGTGGCGATGATTTTTATATAGATTTACTGTTTTATAATTTAAATCTTCGTTCTTATGTTGTAATAGAACTAAAAACCGGAGACTTTAAGCCTGAATACGCAGGGCAGCTCAACTTTTATTTATCTGCAGTCGATGGCATTTTGAAAAAGGATACGGATAATCCATCCATTGGTTTGCTTTTGTGTAAAAGCAAAAACGATTTAGTTGCTGAATATTCGCTTCGTGACATGTCAAAACCTATAGGTATCAGCGAGTATAAAATAACAAGCAGTTTGCCTGAAGAATATGAAAAACAGTTGCCGTCGGTTGAGGACATTCAAAAGAGAATTAAAAATTAACTTGATAAAGAGAAGATGGCAGATGGTACTCGTGTCAAGTCCATACAATTTAAAAGATTAGTTTGCCGATTTTGATATTTACATATACTATCGGAAGCGAGAAAACCCAGTATTCTCGCGGGTTTTAATGAAAAGTGCTTAAGGGAAAACAGTTGAAAAAAGCAGGGGAAATTAGTAGGTCCTATTATTCACTGTTCTCCTGACTTGACACGAGCATTGCGAAGCAATGCAATGAATTGCCTAATGGCATGAATGGAAATCGAAGATTTCATGAATTGCACCTTTCGGTGCATGAATTGTGCTTACGCACATTAAAGGCAATTCAATTCATGGAGCGAAGTGAGAATTCATGGCGTAGCCAATTCATGACAACAAAGTTGTCAATTCATTAAGAAACGGAGAATAGCAATGAAAGAAAACCGAAGTGGAATATGCAGATATGTATGATAAATGCAGTAAAATTCGTAAACTGTTAATTGTATCAATAAATACTGCAAAGGGAAATCAATAATCTTGACACGAGCTTTGTCGAATTTTGCGAAAGGAGTAGAGAACATGAAAAATAAATTAATGTGGATTGTTCCGGTAACGATATTCATAGTTACCTTAATTATACTGTTCAGACCGGCTGGCAGAATAACTTTTGATAAGTCTGTTTCGCAAAATAGGATTTTGTTTCAGTATGAGATATTTGGTTGTGGTAGTATTGTTGGAAAAGTCATAGACGGTGGAAAGGAAATTACTTCAAACTATATTGAGCAATATCCTAATATTGGTGTAGACGAAGTTGTGTTTACAGAACAAAGTGATGAGCCGAGAAAACACATGGATTCGGCAGAATTTTCTTGCGGAGGTTTAGCTGAAAAATATACATATGTAGTAGAAGGGACTCCTGTTGGAGTCACAAAAGGAGCTCCTGATTGCTGTGAATCTATTCCTGCATATAATGAAAATGTTGTAGAATTTAAAGTTGATAAATGGTATTTTACATCATATGTTCCATATATGGCAGTGGGGAATTTTGGGACGATATTTTTTGCCTGTGTTGCCTTGTTCTTAACAGTTTGTTGGGTGTTTTTGCTGATTGTTATTACACTTGTCAGATTTATAAAAAGTAAAATTCAATAATATAGATTAAAAGACACGAGATTAATTATATTATACTTGTGTCAAGTCCATACAATTTAAAAGATTAGTTTGCCGATTTTGA
>JAFSDN010000094.1 GCA_017436245.1 Clostridia bacterium | reverse complement strand
CTTTGACATTATTCTCCCTAAAGGAGCCATGTCCTCAATTTGTCCGCAGGAAGCCTTTGGAGAGCCGAAAAACCCTTATAAATCAAGGCTTTTTCGGATACCGTGGGTCATTCCCACTCAATTGTGCCAACAGGCTTTGGCGTAAGGTCAAGAAGAACACGGTTGATACCTTCAACCTCAGCAGTAATACGATTTGTAATTTTATGAAGAACTTCATATGGAATTTCTTCAATTGTTGCTGTCATAGCATCGGTTGTATTCACCGCACGAATAATCGCAGGCCAGCCTTCGTATCTCTTATCATTCCGAACACCAACGCTTTTGAAATCGGGTACAGCAATGAAATACTGCCATACTTTACCTGCAAGACCGCAGTTATCAAATTCTTCACGGAGAATTGCATCGGCTTCACGGAGTGCGTGAAGTCTGTCGCGGGTAATTGCTCCAAGACATCTTACCCCAAGACCGGGGCCGGGGAAGGGCTGACGGTAAACCATTTCGTCAGGAAGCCCCAATGCGCTGCCCACAACACGTACTTCATCCTTGTAAAGAAGTTTTACAGGTTCCACAAGCTCCATTTCCATATCTTCGGGAAGACCGCCAACGTTATGGTGAGCCTTTACGCCATCACTTTCAAGAATATCGGGATAAATTGTGCCCTGTGCCAAAAAGTCAATTCCTTCGAGCTTTGCAGCTTCTTCATCAAACACCTTGATAAACTCGCCACCAATAATCTTTCTCTTCTTTTCAGGTTCTGCAACATCTTTAAGCAAATCAAGAAATCTGTCTGTTGCATCGATATATATCAGATTCGCATCCAGCTCCTTGCCAAACACTTCAATAACCTGCTCGCTTTCACCCTTACGCATAAGGCCGTGATTTACGTGTACGCAAACCAACTGTTTGCCGATTGCTTTGATAAGAAGTGCTGCCACAACTGACGAATCAACGCCGCCCGAAAGCGCAAGGAGAACCTTTTTGTCCCCTACCTGCGCACGAACTTCGGCAACCTGCTCTGCAATAAACTTTTCTGCCAGTTCTTTTGTTGTGATACGTTCCATGGTATCGGGTCTTACATTGCTGTTCATAAAATCGTCCCTTTCAAAATAAATTATTCAAACAACGGAGTTGAAAAATATCGCTCCGCCGTATC
Source organism: Clostridia bacterium (assembly GCA_017436245.1). Classification (GTDB taxonomy): domain Bacteria; phylum Bacillota; class Clostridia; order Monoglobales; family Monoglobaceae; genus SIG440. The sequence continues at coordinate 10,232 of JAFSDN010000094.1, read as the reverse complement.
AGGCAAAACTGTAACCACGGTTTTTCCTTTGCCAAGTTTCTTTGCCAGCTTGATTGCTGCCGCAACATTGGTACCGCTGGAAATACCGCACATAATACCTTCTTTTGAAGCAAGATCCTTTGCTGTCTGAATTGCTTCCTCGTCCTTTATAACACAAATATCATCATATATGTTCTGATTAAGAATTTTGGGAATAACACCGTCACCAATGCCCATCTGAAGATGTGTGCCGATTGAACCGCCCGAAAGAATCGCTGCATGTTCAGGCTCAACTGCCCAAATCATAATCTCCGGGTTCTCAGCCTTCAGCGTTTCGCCAATTCCTGTGATTGTGCCACCTGTACCTATACCCGAACAAAAGCCATGAATGGGGCCACCAACCTGCCTCAAGATTTCAACACCGGTATGTTCTCGTTGAACCTGTACGTTTGCAGGATTTTCGAACTGCTGAGGAACAAAAACATTGTTATCCTCCTCTTGCATTTTCAAAGCTGTTTCAAGACATTTTTCAATGCACTCGCCGATATTCCCCGCATCGTGAATCAAAATAACTTCGGCACCGTAGTGTTCAACAAGCTTGCGTCTTTCCTCACTTACCGAATCAGGCATAATTATTTTTGTTTTGTAGCCTTTAACTGCACCAACAAGGGCAAGTCCGATTCCCTGATTGCCGCTGGTTGGCTCAACAATCACAGTATCTTTGTTTATTATACCCCGATTTTCGGCATCACAAATCATATTGTAAGCAGTTCTTGTTTTTATTGAACCGCCAACATTAAGTCCCTCAAACTTCACAAGAATCTGAGCCGCATCAGGGTCTCCCATATGGGCGAGCTTTATTATCGGTGTTTCACCAATTGCTTCTAAAACATTATTGCATATCATATTTGTCTTCTCCGGAATTTTCTTCGGTAAAAATAAACCTTTTATCTCATAATTATATACCTTTCAGGAAATCTTGTCAACAAAAAAATACACAAAATAAATACATATTTTAAAGATAACTTACTTAGATTTTATGGTATTTGCCAAATCCTTCGCCATAGCTTCGGTAAAATCTCCTGTTACCAGAATAGTATCTGAATCAATGATCTGCATAACAGCAGGACAACTTATAATTTCTCCATTAACCATAATGGCAAGATAATTTTCGCCCGATGGGTATTCAACAACTCTTTCGGTTGCCTCTTTGAATTTTCTTCTGCCTTCATCGGATATTTCAATTTCCAGACACCATGCTTTTACTCCGTTTAATAAACGGTTGACTTCCACCGCCTCGCAGGAAACCAAATCAGCATAATTAAGAACTATATTTCCATCTTTATCAACAACCTTGAAAACACCGTCAACAAATGAAGCATATACTCTGACCAATGTTGCAATAGCCTGTTCTGTTGTATATTCCTCTTGGGGAGCAAACTTATTCTCTCCCACACCATTCATAATCCCCAGATTGCAAATCCTTTGAACAGAATCCATTGCCCAGTCCGAAATATTGGCCGAATCCTCAAACTCATAATACAGTTCATGAGCAGCACAATTGGAATGAGCCACATTTATCAACCGCGAAAGAATCACAGCCGCTTCTTCACGGGTCAGCAAATCATCGGGAGCAAATTCTGTTTTTGATTTTCCGTTTATAATTCCCAAGGCGTTGAGAACCATAACATCCTGATTTTCCGTGTCCAAAAAGGGATTCCCCGCATTAACAACCTCCACCTCATCCGCATAAAGGCTGTAATAGTTGTAAACAAGACCACAAAATTCCTCACGGGTAATAGAATCCGGGAAATTATAGTTTCCGCCTATAATGTTTAATTTTTTGGCTTTATCAATATCATCTGTTGCCCAGTCGCTTGGCTCGATAGAGGTTGCAGAAGTTTTTTTATTATCAGAGTCAACAGAAAAACCTCCCAAACCTGTGGGTCCAGCTCCTGCATGATTTGCCTTTGGAATATCATACTTTTCCATAAGCTCATCAATTGCACCGTCAGTTTTCAATTCTTTTATTGCCGCATTCACAAGAGTGTATGGCAACACAATGGTTTTATTTCCCGACGCCTCAATCAAATCCTCTTTTTCCGATGAATCCCCGGGGAAGATAATAGCATAATTTACAATCTGAGAAGATTTTTCGTCAATTTGTTCCCATGTTTCAAGATACACTTCAGAAAAATCTACAACCTCTTTTCTCTCGTCGGTAACAGTGATTGCAGAAATTGCACAATCAATTCTGCCGCTGAGAATAGCATAAAAAAGAGAATCGAAAGGAATATCTATATACTCAATTTCAAAGCCAATCCTTTTACCGATATGATTCATAAGCTCAATATCAAAGCCCGTCAGATTTTCGTTCTCGTCATAATATTCAAAAGGTTTGAAATCCGCGCATACCCCCACTTTTATCACAGGGATTGCCATAGAATCGTCAGTGCCGTTGGCAAAAACAGCGATTGCCATTGTGAGTAACATCGTGATTGATAAAATGAATGATAATAATCTTTTCATAAAAATGCACCTCTTTTCTAAATTTAACGCAATGTAAAGGTCAGTACCATACAAACAGGTATTCCTATAAACATTAATATTCTGCCAACTTTTTGACCGAACAAATATAAGTCACTTGGCTCACCGCCATCAACATCCAGTCTGTGCTCCAAAAGCCAGAAAAGCATCGGAAATTTAATATCCAGAAATAATACAATTGCCAAAAGCGCTATTATAAACAGCATCCAACAATCACCGCGTCTGTCATACTTTTCCCCGACAGACCAATTGTATAATTGAGAATATCCGGGATACAGTTCGTCAGCTTTCGGAACTTCATTTTCAACCCGAACCCTGACTATATCTGATGAACCTGTCTTGTCATCAATCACAAAATAATTATTTTCTATACCGATAGCTCTGCCTTTGCATATCGAAGTTCCGTTTTTCAAAATCTCAATATTTCTGTTTAAATCACCTTTATCGTATTTTAACTGATAGTAATTTGTTTTTCCGTTTACCGAAAAATCAATGTCAGCTCCGTATCGGGCAGATTTTAATTTCATTTTGTATTGCGCATATATATCACTGCCTTAAAAGCTGCCGTCTTTTTGCAGATAAAGAAAAGCATTTCCGTGCCACAATCCAGGTGCAAAGACAGCTTTTAAATAAACAATGAGAATAATAACAACCAAAATTATTCCGGCTATTATACAAGGCTTTTTATACCTTTTTGCAAATTCAAGCATACACGCACCTCCTTTGGAGCATAAGAGAACAATGCTCATTTTGTTCCATATCTGTCGTCTATATAAAACTGAAGTGATACGAAATAACCTTCCGTGGTTTTGTTAAGCCTTAATGTGTGAGTGGCTTCATGCTCTTTGCTTCCGAAAAAGTAATCATCCATCGGCAAATTAACCTCTGTACCCTTATAATCATCATAGTATGTATATATTTCGCCATCGGGCTCTGTTTCTGTTAAATATCCAATTTTATTTTCTTCTGCATTATCTGTAACAGGAGCGCCATACAGACCGCCTAAATAATCTCTTAACTGCTGAATTGTGACAAATGCACTTTCATAGTCCTTATAGGTATATGAAAATCCTGTCAGAATTTTATAATCGAATGTGAGATTCAAAGATGTTTGATTATGCGGCTCTAAAATGTGTTCTACATAATAATCTGAATGATAATCATTTTTTGAAGCAATATAACTATCATCAAGTTTAAGTTCGTTCAGTACAAACTCTTTATCTCTGCCGAGATATGAATGTAATGTACGGTTTCCATAGCCTATAAATCTCAATGTGTGGCTTCCGGGATTGTATGCTATGTTGTATTTTGCAGCTTGTGCAAGATAACGAAGCGGCACATAAGTTCTGCCATCAATTATCTGTGCATCTGTATCCATATCGTAATATGTTCCGTTTACTCTATACTGTTTTTCACCAATGGTAAACCAAAAACTGGCACCTCCGGCACCGCCCCCGTCTACTTTGATTAAATCAGGAGGAACCGATGAAATCGACACTATTTGCGTTGCTTCCCACCACTTCACGGAATAGTTCAGTTGTTCACAAAATTCTCTTACGGGAACCTGGGTTCTGCCTTTATCATCAACAAAAGGTTGGTTTGTAAATTCAAGTTGTTTTCCGTCAACTTCTATTTCAATTTCCTTATCACCGAAATCTCTTACAATAACTGTTCCTCTTGACAGTAAGCCATATTTAGTTTTTTCGCTTTGGTATTCCCAGGTTTCAATGCCTATTTTATTGTCATCACCGGTGTAAACATTCTTTGTTCCAAAAACACGGCTGAAATAATATGGATGTATATATATTTCATCACCAATTTTCATTGTGATAGGCTCTTTTGGGAAGGTTTCTGTTTTATTTACATAGTCAAGTCTTGATGTATGTGTGATGAACGAATCACCTATTGTAAATTCAATTCTTATAGGCCCGTTGTGTTTACAATTCTCACCCTCTTTGATAATAACCTTTCCGTCAATCTCCTCAGTAAGAACATAACCCAGATAATCACACATTTTTTTAAGGGGAAGCATTGATTTATCTTCGTATTTTATAACTTCTATATCCGTATAAACATCATCAATATATAACGAGGTTGAAAAATGCTCGTTATCCGCTGAAACAACACCTGTCACCAACATCAGCATTACAAGTGATAATATAATCGACAAAAACTTTTTCATTGTGGCTACCTCCTCATAAAAATGTATTATTCTTTTGATATTTTTACTATTTCGTCATGTAATAAAAGATACTTCCTGTTATCTCCGATTTGTATTTGCATATCTGTTTCGTATAGTGTTTTTGCTGTATTTCCTCCATAATTTGCATTGTTGTAATTAAGAATGTATTGTTGCAGACGTTTATGAAGAGAATATGCTTCTTTCGCCACATCGTCATTATTTTTCAAAACTCTGACTAACATTTTGTAATCAGCAATTATGTCCCTCAAAAGCAAAGTTCTTTTGGGATAAAGTGTATTATAAAAAACAAGTTCTTCTTCAATGCTGTCGCACACATCGTCAATATACAGCAAGGATGAATCGTAGTATTCGGTGGGCTTATCATTTGAATACATACTTTCATAAAAAGAATTTAACTGATGTATGTTTGCAACAATGTAATTTGAAATATCGTTTGATATTTTTCGTCTGTTATTTATTTGAACAACATTAAACATCACAGAAACAACAGCCGTTATACATATTAATACTTTGAAAACCTTTTTCATAAACATCTCCTCCCTTGCTGATTATAGCATATTTTCACAATTCATGTCAATATAACACAAAAAGGAACGGTTTAACCATTTCACGTAAAATCAGCCTTTCATACTACTTTTCAGCTACGCATTTACGAGGACACTCCTCCTCTTTGCACGATATACACTCCTCCTGTGTATGTTCCGGAAGGCAACACATCAAAAAGTTACATTCATCACAGCAACATTCAATAACGTTTCCATTCTCATCCTTGTGTTGACCATCGCCCAAACAATCCAAACCATTGTTCCCCGGTGTAAGCTCAATCCCGGTAACATCAATAAACATATCCCTGCTCATACCTTTTACCTCCCAGTATAAAAATTACTTTTTACGCTATTATAGAGTATATAACTCTAAAAGTCAATAGAGTTATATACTCTATTGTATAATATTTTTGGAGGAGGTAATCTTATGGATATAGCAGAAAGAATAAGGGCATTACGTGAAGACAACGATAAAACGCAGGCACAAATAGCCGAAATTCTAAATGTGGGTCAGAAAACATATTCCGACTATGAAACCCGAAAAATCAGGATACCCCTTGAAAGCGTTGTCATTCTGGCAAAATACTATAATGTTGATATGAATTATATTTGCGGCGTAACAAAGATAAAAAAGCCTTTTCCCCAAAAATAGAAAAAAGAACGATTTTTCACAACCGAAAAATCGTTCTTTTCGTTATTTCCATTCAACAAAGCCATAGCTTTCAAGAATCTGAAAAAACTTGGCAAGCCTTGGATAAAGGGGTTCAGCCTCCTCGCCAAACCTTTCTTTTACCAATTCACCGATTTTTATTATATCCTTTTTGCCGTCAATAATCGGCCAAACAAAACTTCCGTTTTCGTCAAGGTGAATATAAGTTACGGGCGGTTTTTTCAGCAGCTTTTGAGCAATTCTGTTAAAAAGCCCTGTATTCGGAATGCAAAGCGTCACAATGCCCTTATCATCAACTGACCATTTAAGCCCTTGCTTATGAACAGGAACACGTTCAAGATAATTCTCTGCAGATTGTTCTTTCTTTTTCATATTAATTCACGCCACGCTTTTTCCAAACAGAAAATTTAAGCACAGAAACAATAATCAAAGCAAAAACAATTATGCTTCCAAGATTTGAAGCCCAGAGGGGAAGATTGAGCAAGCCCGAAACGTCAAGGAGCTTGTCAACACCGAATATTGCAAGAACAGCAAGAACAATGCCAACAAGACCTTCGCCAGCAATCATGCCCGAACAGAAAAGAATACCGTCGTTGACAATAGCTGTTTTTTCCTCTTCCTTTCTTTTGAGCTTATCAAGAGCAAAGCGAACAATACCGCCCACCATAATGCAGGCATTAAGATGAATGGGAAGATAAACACCGATTGCAAAAGGAAGCACCGGAACCTTTATAATCTCTGCCACAACAGCAACACAAACACCGATAATAACAAGATTCCATGGAAGATTTGCATCCATAACACCTTCAACAATCATCCGCATCAAGGTTGCCTGAGGAGCACTGATTTCATCAGAGCCAAAGCCATAAGCACTGTCAAGGAGATATAATGTTCCGCCAATTGCCAACGCCGACGCAACAACACCTATAATTTCACCAATTTGCTGTTTTTTGGGTGTTGCACCAAGAAGATAGCCCGTTTTCAAGTCCTGTGAGGTATCGCCCGAAATTGCACAAACAATACAGATTATTGAACCGATTGCAATTGCTGCGTGCATGCCTCCGCTACCTACTTCACCTGTCATTTTGAGAATCAAGGTTGCAATGAGCAAAGTTGCAATTGCCATACCGGAAACAGGATTGTTACTGCTTCCAACAAGACCAACCATACGTGATGAAACTGTTGCAAAGAAAAATCCGAAAACAACCACGATAATTGCACCGATAAAGGAAACAGGAACTGCAGGAACAAGCCATACCAAAAGAGTCAGAACAACAATTGCACCAAGCACAACGCCCATATTTATGTCTTGCTCTGTACGTTCTGTTCCGGAGTTCTTTGACCCCATCATGCTCTTCATTGCGCCCGCAAAGGTTTTAATAATCAACGGAAGCGACTTAACAAGGCTGATTATACCACCTGCCGCCAAAGCGCCTGCACCGATATAACGTACATATGTGCCCCAAAGACCGCTTGCACCGCTTGTTGCAAAAATAGTGCCAATTGTTTCCGTTCCGGGAGCAAGAACTGTATTTTCACCAAAAAGAAGAATCACAGGAATCATAACAAGCCAGCTGAAAACGCCGCCCGCAAACATATAGGACGCAATCTTTGGACCACAGATATATCCGACACTCATTACCGCAGGATAAATCTGAGTTCCGATTGTTCCGCCAAAGCCCCTGAATGTATGTGAAATCTCACCGGGAACTGCTTTGATACCGTCAATAATGAATTTAAACGCAGCCGCAAAGCCCATACCAGCAAAAACTGTGGAAGCATTTGAACCGCCTTCCTCTCCTGCAAGCAAAACCTCAGCACACGCTGTTCCTTCAGGATAAGGAAGAATTCCATGTTCCTTTACAATCAAAGCATTTCTCAATGGAACCATAAAGAACACACCAAGAAGTCCGCCCAAAAGAGCAATAACCGTAATTTCGACGATGCCGGGCTTATCCATAATTCCCTCTGATGCCCACAAAAACAAAGCCGGAAGTGTGAAAATTGCACCGGCGGCAACAGATTCTCCTGCCGAACCTATTGTTTGAACAACATTGCTTTCAAGTATTGAGTTTTTCTTCATAATCACCCTGATAACACCCATTGCAATAACTGCCGCAGGAATTGATGCCGAAACGGTCATTCCCACACGAAGACCTAAGTATGCATTTGCAGCACCAAAAATAACAGCAAGCAAAACACCTATAACAACAGATGTTACTGTCAGCTCAGGCGTCACCTTGTTTGCCGGGACATAGGGTTTAAAATTATTGTTTTCCATATCTTTCTCCTAACCTTTTTCTGCCGGATAAAAACGACATTTTTTGCTTTTTTGAGTTTACCACATTCACGAGTAAAAAGCAAGTATATTTTTTATATATCAACCGTTTTTATTAATCTTATCAACTTCAGTGCGGTATTCTTCATAAGTGAACGCAGTATTCAGCACTTCAATAAGTGCATTTGCGGATATACGCAATGGCAGTCCCAGAGCTTTTGCAAGTTTTATGCGTTTTTGCACACTGTCCTCCCTGCCGCTGAGCCCGTCTTCATAAAAGGTGTTTTTTGTTATGACTTCATTCATCGGGCGTTCAACCGATTCAGCCACTTCAGTAACACTTTCCAGAATATGCGACAGCATATTCTCCGTCATACCCTCAACCCCCAAAAGCCCTTCCTTGCCCGCAACAGCCTTTCTGCGTTCCTTGCCTTTCACAGACGGAATATATGCGTGTTTCACCATTCCACGGTTTCCAACACATTGTTTGATGTAATTTCGGATACGAAAGCCTGCGCTGTCGGAATCGGTGAGGATAATTACCCCTGTTTTTTCTGCCATACGGCGTATGGAATTTATTATATTTTTATTGGTATAAAGGCTGAATCCACCCGTGCAGATTATGGGAGCGTCTGTCACTTTTTTCAACTGCTCCTTGTCAAACTTGCCTTCAACAATAATTGTTTCTTTTATGTGAAGCATATCTTCCCTTCTCTCAAAAACAGCAAGAGGCTCACACCTCTTGCTGTTTGTACTAATCTTTTCCCTCTAAGAAGTATGTAGCCTCCATATCGGCTGTGGAAAGAGCAAATGCCAACGGAAACATTTCAAAGGCACTGCCCACATTTCTTGGTTCTTCACCGCCCGAAAAACCCATATGATAACGTATTGCAAAAGCCTCCTCACGAGTCAACCGCATAAAACCCGAAATGATATACACCGATTTTTCGCCGTGTCCGTAAGGTAATCTGTCATCAATTTCATAGGTTGGAACCTTTTGCCATACACCGTTATCGTCTTTCACGTTGCGGAAACCAGGCTTATAAAAGTTCATTTTGCACAGGTCGTGGAGAAGTGCAACAATGGCAATTGTTTCATCACTTGCCTCCAACCCGTAAAGCTCCTGAACTCTTTCACGGTTCATATAGTCCACCAGACACTCATACACATTGAGGCTGTGTTCCACAAGTCCGCCTTCATAGGCACCGTGAAAACGTGTGCTTGCAGGTGCTGTAAAAAAATCGCTTGCGGAAGACATCAGATGGGCAAGGAGCTTGTCAGCTCCCTCCCTTTTTATATACTTCTGATAAATATCAATAAATTCCTGTTTTGCGCTCATAGTTATTTCACCACAATGTTGATAAGTTTTTTGGGAACTGCAATAACCTTCACAACCTGCTTGCCGTCAATGAGAGCTTTAATCTTGTCACTTCCAAGAGCAACCTCCTGCATCTGCTGAGGGTTAAGGTCTGCCGCAATCATCATCTTGTCACGGATTTTGCCGTTTATCTGAACAACAACCTCAATTTCGTCATCAACAGTTTTTGCTTCGTCGTAGACCGGCCATGTTGTATCCGACAAAACACCCTCAAAGCCTGCAAGCTGCCAGAGTTCCTCTGTAATATGAGGAGCAACGGGGTTCAAGAGTGTGATAAAGGTCTTGAATTCAGCTTTGTTGATTCTTTCAACCTTCATTACATCGTTGATGAAAGCCATAAGCGCCGCAATACCTGTATTGAACTTCATTCTGTTGTAGTCATCAGTTACCTTTTTGATTGTCTTGTGGAGTGAAGTTTCAAGTTCCTTTGAATAGCTGTCGCCATCAACAAGAATATTCTGCAAATTCCATACTCTTTCAAGGAATTTATAACATCCTTTCACACCGTTCATAGACCATGGAGTAGCCTGATCAAATGCACCAATGAACATTTCGTATGTTCTGAATGTGTCAGCGCCGTATTCGTTGACAACATCGTCAGGATTGATTACATTACCTCTTGACTTGGACAT
>JAFSDN010000093.1 GCA_017436245.1 Clostridia bacterium | reverse complement strand
TAAAAGCCGCATAATCCTTGTCGGGAACAAAACAGATTTCCATACTGTCGGGCTTTTTTGCCGTAATCAAACCCCGCTTTTCCGCAATGGCACGGGTTTCGTCCTTGTTTTCCAGCTTACCCAGAGGCATCAGCGTTTTTGAAAGCTGTTCCTGACTCAATGAATAAAGGGCATAGGTCTGGTCCTTTGCACAGGACTTGGCACGCTTCAAAAGGTATCTGCCACTCATTTCATCAAACTCCACCTTTGCATAATGCCCCGTGGCAACATAATCTGCCCCCAGAAGCTCCGCCTTTTTGAGCATGGCATCAAACTTCAGGAACTTATTGCAGGCAATGCACGGGTTGGGAGTTCTGCCGTTTTTGTATTCATCAACAAAATAATCAATGACATTTTCATCAAACTCACGGCGGAAGTCCAGAACGTGGTGCTCAATACCCAATTTGTAACAAACATACTTTGCATCTTCAACAGCCGAAGCACCACAGCATGAGCTTTCAAAACACTCGCCCTCAACCTTCTCGCCGTCCCAAAGACGCATGGTAAGCCCGATTACCTCATAGCCTTCATCAATCAGAAGTGCCGCCGCCACGCTGGAATCAACGCCGCCCGACATTCCGATAACAACCTTTTTCTTTTCCATATAATTTTTGAAGGGGCTGTTGCGTTAAGCATTCTTAATGAATAAATATTCAAAATTGTAGGGGCGATTCACGAATCGCCCGCGGGTCATTCTTGAATGACCCCTACATAAGGAATAATTATGCATTCGTTTTGTTTAACGCAACACCCCCTATCCTTTCAAAATTTATTCTTCCTCTGTCTCATGGTCATGGGCATGACAGCAGGAGCAGTCGCCGTTGCAACCAACAATGTGAGTGGGGTCAATACCCTTGCGAATATAATAGTCTGCAATTGCCGAATGGATTGCCTCCTGTGCAAGGTTTGAGCAGTGCATTTTAACAGGGGGAAGTCCGTCAAGAGCCTCGGCAACCGCAACATTGGTGATTGCAAGTGCCTCGTCAATGGTTTTTCCCATAACCATCTCGGTTGCCATGCTTGAAGTTGCAACAGCCGCACCGCAACCAAAGGTCTTGAACTTCACATCCTCAATCACCTTGGTTTCATCGTTAATCTTCATATAAATCTTCATTATATCGCCGCACTTGGGGTTTCCAACCTGACCAACTGCGTTTGCATCCTCAATTTCGCCCACATTTCTTGGATTTGAAAAATGGTCCATAACTTTTTCACTATACATAATTTATCCTTCTTTCTGCATTATCTGTTTTTTACATTCTCATATAAAGGTGACATCTCTCTCAACCTGGCAACAATGGTTTTGAGGCTGTCCACAATTCGGTCTGCATCCTCCATTGTGTTGCTGTCGCCAAATGAAACTCTCAGAGAGCCGTGGGCAATTTCATGCTTCAAGCCAATGGCAAGAAGAACATGTGACGGGTCCAGAGAGCCCGATGTACACGCACTTCCGCTTGATGCCGAAATTCCTTGCATATCAAGCATAAGCAAAAGCGACTCACCCTCAATAAACTCAAAGGAAATGTTTGAATTGCTTGCAAGACGCTGTGTTCTGTGTCCGTTGAGCCTTGTGTACGGAATTTCTTCAAGAATACGGTCAATAAGTCTGTCACGCATTGCTCTGAGCTTTGCGGTATGTCCTTCAATATCTGTTGTTGCAAGCTCAATTGCCTTTCCAAGGCCAACGATTGATGCAACATTCTCGGTTCCTGCACGCTTGTTTCTTTCCTGTGCACCACCCGTAATAAAAGGTGCAACCTTCACGCCCTGACGGACAAACAAAGCTCCGCTGCCCTTGGGGCCATAGAACTTGTGTCCCGTCATTGAAAGCAGGTCTATGTTCATTTTGTTCACGTCAATATCAATCATACCAATTGCCTGAACCGCATCAGTATGGAGGATGACACCTGCCGCCTTTGTAACCTTGCCGATTTCTTCAATTGGCATAATTGTGCCGATTTCATTGTTTGCCATCATGATTGTCACAAGAATTGTGGTATCCTTGATGGCATTTTTAACGTCCTCTGCCGAAACCATTCCAAACTCGTCAACAGGGAGATAAGTAACCTCAAAGCCTTCCTTTTCAAGGTCCTGACAAGTATGCAAAACCGCATGATGTTCAACCGCCGACGTGATGATGTGGTTTCCTTTTGCCTTGTTTGCCTTTGCCACACCTCGGATTGCCCAGTTATCTGCCTCGGTGCCCGAACCCGTGAAATAAATCTCTTTCACATCAGCACCAATGGCTTTTGCAACCTGCTCGCGGGCAAGGCTCACTGCCTTTTTTGCTTCTCTACCCTCGGCATAAACCGTTGATGCATTACCGAAGTTCTGTGTAAAGTACGGCATCATTGCATCAAGCACTTCCTGCTTCAAGGGAGTGGTTGCCGAATGGTCAACATAAATTCTTTTATTCTCCATAAAAAATCCTACCTTTCTTTTTCGGAGTGAAATCTATGAAAAGTAGATACTCCTTAATCTTGAACAAATCTCAATCATTTAAACTTCTGCCACTCTGCCACAGCCATTTTGTCGCAACGCTCGTTTTCAGGATTCCCTGCATGGCCTTTCACCCATATAAGCTCAACCTCATGCTTATCCAGAAGATTCAGAATCTTCTCCCACAGGTCGGGGTTAAGAGCAGGGTCCTTTTTGTTGCGCATCCAGCCGTTTTCACGCCACTTCACAGCCCAGCCAAGCCGAATTGCATCAATAAGATACTTTGAATCGCTGTAAAGCTTGACCTTGCACGGCTGATTCAGAGCTTCAAGCCCAACAATTGCCGCCATAAGCTCCATACGGTTGTTGGTGGTTTCAGCCTCGCCGCCCGAAAGCTCCTTCCTTGCAGAACCGAACTTCAGAACAACTCCGTAGCCACCGGGGCCGGGATTTCCGCTGCACGCACCGTCTGTATAAATCTCAACAACCTTCAGCTCTGACATTAGTTTTACCTCTCTGATTGATTTTCAAACACCCAATAGGCGTCCACCATGTATTGTAGCACATTATTCCAAAAAAATCTACCTTTATTTGATAAAAAAATCAAAATAGTGATTTTCAACAGTAAGCCAAGGCTGATAGCCCACTTCATTCATTATTCTGTCCATTGCAAGAATTTTTTGTATTTGTCTCTTGTAAATATTATGCAAAAGAGAGTATATCCCTATCAAAAGCGGTATACTCTCTTTCTTTTATACTCCAAATATATTATTGTGATGTCCCACATCAAGCAACAAAACGATAATTCCATCCTCATATTTCCACAATATGCGAATATCCATGTTGACACTCATTTCAAATAAATTATCAATTCCTTGCACCTTTTTTGTTCGCAAAGAAGGATAAAACGGATTTTGAATAAATAATTTCAACTTGTTTGCAACCAATTTCTGTTCTTGCTTTGTCAGGGATTTTAGATTCTTTTCAAATTCTTTTGTATACTTTAACTTATACATCCTCTACATTTATCCCCATATCCGCAAACATATCTTCAACAGTATCAAAACTTTCCTTTGCAGAAAGCTCAGATTCAGAATCCTTTATCAATTTTGCAATTTTTAGCAGTTTATCCTTTGGATATACTATAACCGGACATAGAAATATGCCCCCGTCCTTTTCCACAACTTCAAATTTATCGCCCTCGGAAATGCCTAATTTTTTAATAATTTCAGCAGGTATAGTAATTTGAGAACGACCTCTTATTTCAGCTAACATATTCAATCACCTCTCGTATTTTCTGAAATTCGGATTTTCTTACTTTCTATTATATGCAATTTTTCAAAAAAAGTCAAGCTTGTTTTCAAACTGTTAATAAACAATAAAAATTTTGCCAATTTTCTCTTGTAAATTCATTTCTTTTGTGATATACTGTATTCGCGACACTTATTAATAACCCACTGGTATACATTTTTATTTCGGTAAAAATGCATGCTCTGTTTTCGCATACCAGTGGAAGTGCTTGATTTGTGTCGCAACAATCAGAGGAGTTATGCATTTTTCGTGCGTAGCTTTAATGCTGCGCATTTTTTATTTACATAACTCTTTGTGCAATTTCGATTGTTGTCACACAAATTATATGACAAAAAGCTCCCTATTTTCACAACAAGGAGCTTTTTGCTGTTCCGATATCATTCTGAGCCATCGGCAAAGAATCTTTTTGCATTATACCTTCACTTTTTTCATACGCTTCATCAGAAGTGCCATACTGATTACCGACAAAATCGGGAAAATACACGCCATCAGAAGTCCAACTCTCAAATCACCGCCAACAGCCGATGATGCCATGCCGATAAGCGTGGGGCCCATGGTACAACCAATGTCACCACCCAAAGCAAACAGTCCGAACATGGCAACTCCTCCCGTGGGATAATGAGCCGATGCCAGCGACAGCGTTGCGGGCCACATTACCCCTGCCGTGAAGCCGCAAAGTCCACAGGCAATAATTGCCGCAAAGCGGAACGGCACAAGTGCCGCACAGCCATAAAAAATCACCGTCATAATGCTGCAACACAGCAAATACTTTACTGCATTTATTCTGTGGGAAATTTTTGAATAAATGATTCTTGAAATTGTCAACATTCCTGCAAAAATGCATGGTCCCAGAATATCGCCCAGAGTCTTTGAAATTCCAAGGGCGCTTTCGGCAAAGGCAGATGCCCATTGGCTCATTCCAACCTCCGCCGCTCCGCTGCAGAACATAATCAAAAAGAAAATCAAAAAGCTCTTCCGCTTAATGAGCTTTGTCATTGGAATTCTTTCGCTGTTTTCAACAACCTTGTTTATGGGAACAAGCAAAAAGTAAATCCCGTTCAAAATGGGAAGAAGCGCCCAGAACAGAGCAATATAATGCCAGTTTTCCCTGCCGAACAGCACAAGAAGAATATTTGTGACAACAACAACCGCAACAGAACCCACGCCGTACATTGAATGAGTGATGCTCATTGCCGCAGTTTTGTTGTCAGACGGGCACGCCTCAACAATTGGGCTCACCATCACTTCAAATATTCCGCCACCTGCCGAAACCAAAAGCACCGCAACAACAAGGGCAGCATATGTACTCTCAACCCGCGGTACAATCAGCCCAAGCACAAGGAACCCAACAGCCACAAATGCATGAGCCGCAACAATTGTCACACGGTAGCTCACCTTGTCAACAAAGAACAGAGAAATAAAATCCATGGTGAGCTGCATAACGAAGTTAAGGGTGGTCAGAAGCGTCACAAGATACAACGCAATTTTATAGTCACGGTTGAACATAACAAACAAGAGGGGTAAAAATCCGCACACAATCGCCTGAGAAAATGCCGCAATGTTGCAGGCTCGCATTGTATGATTAAATCCAAGTTTTGCTTTCATATAAATCTCCTACACTCAAGCGGTCAGCTCCATCGTTTGAGGGAGCTGACCGCAGTTTTATTAAACAATTTTCTTTGCTTCAAGATAGAATCTCTTTTCGTTTGCTTCGCCCATTGAAAATGTCTTTCTGGGAAGAGCACCATCAAGAATAACAGTTTCAAAAAGCTCTGACTTCTGAGGGCACGGAAGAATAAAGCCAACGGCATCCTCCTTGTCAGAAAGGCTTCTCACAACATCATCGCCGTGTATGTAGTCAAGCTCATATCCTTCATGGTCAAGGAAGTTCTGCAGTGTTCCAACCGTCAGATTCGACGAAGGATTGGTAACAAAAATGCTTTCCGTTCTTTCACCGCTGACAAGAAAAATTTCCTGTGTACCTTCAGCAAAGCTCTCACTTGTTTCATAATACTTACAAAGAGCCGACTTCACTTCATCAAGCCCCTTGCCGAATACAACACGGTGAATGGGTTCAAATTCAAGAGCCTTGTCGTGAATGTTCTCCACTTCAACAAGACAGAACCTTGCAGGATGTGTCTTCTGCTCATCCTCGGTCAAAGTCTTTTTCAGGTTTTCCCAACAGGTTTTTGCCGTTGCAAGGGAATGGTTTCCGTCACCAACCGCAAAAGCAAGGTTATCAGGGGCAGTTGTTGCAAACTTATCAAGCTTTTCAATAAGATTGTCTGCATCCGAACCCGAAATATGCCAGCCTGCAATGTGGTTTCCCCCCGACATCAAATCAAAATCATACAGGGGTTTTTTCTTTTCAATTCCGCCAAAAATGCTGTCTTTTTCATCATTAATCAAAAGTATAGCATGTGGAAGCTCAAGAGGAGCTTTTTCACGGATTTTAACTCTGGGAGGAATTCTTTCAAGAATTGTTCCCTCAGTTGCACGGATTGCGCTCTTTGAGCCCTTTGAAAAATCATATTCTTCAAGGTCAATTGTTCCAACAATACCCCGACGGATTTTTCCGCTGTTCATGGTTCTTTCAACATAAATCAAGCTGTCTTTGAGGGTTGCAAAAATATTCTTTTCAACATATTCCTTCATGGTATTGTTTATTTTTTCTATTCTTGCATCACCCTCCGAAAGAAAAGCCTCAGGATAAACAATATTGAGAGTTGAAGGGCTGTCACCTACAAACTTTTCGGCGTCCTTCCAGTATTCGGGCTGTGCTGTGTACTGGTCGCAAGCCACAACACTCCATTTTTCCATATCAACACATTCCGGCAGAAGAATATCTGCCTTGTTAAAAATACTCATAATCTTATATCTCCATTAAAATTTTTGTTATCACTTCAGAAGTCATTCTGAGCGAAGCACAAGCGTAGTCGAAGAATCTGACTTTTTCAAGATGCTTCGACAAGCTCAGCATGACCCAAAAAACGCAGCCAAAGCCGTGTCTGGGACGAAGATGAAGGGAATCTCGCCCTAAACAATCTGTGCTCCGCTCTGAATCTTTTCGTCAACGGTGAGAACAGTCAGGTCATCCTTGTACTCGGCGCTGAGAATCATTCCGTTGGACTCAAGTCCCATCATCTTTCTGGGCGGGAAGTTTGCAACAAACAGAACGTTTTTGCCAATCATTTCTTCGGGCTTGCAGAACTTTGCAACTCCCGAAAGAATCTGACGTGTTTCGCTTCCTGTTTCAATGGTGAATCTCAACAGCTTTGAGGATTTTGGAACGGGTTCACATTCAAGAACCTTGCCCACACGGATGTCAAGGTCAAGGAATTTTTCAAACTCAATATCTGCCTTGAAGGGCTCAATTTCAATTTGCGGAGCCTTGTTTGCCGCATTTTCTTCCTCGATTTCAGCAAGCTTCTTTTCTGCATCAATTCTTGCAAAGAGCATTGCATCCTCACCAACCTTAAAGCCTGCCGAAGATGCTCCAAAGCTCACAAGCTCATCAAGAGCATATGCTTTTGCACCAAGAGCATCAATGAGCTTTTGTGCAGTTTCGGGCATAAAGGGTTCAAGAAGCGAGCCAATCCAACGAAGAGCCTCAACAAGATTATACATAACCGTCTTGAGAGTTCCGATTTGAGCTTCGTCCTTTGCCAGAGCCCAGGGCATTGTTTCGTCAATATATTTGTTTGCACGGTTTGCAATTGTCCAGAGCGCCTCTAATGCATCAGCCGTGCGGAATTCATCCATAAGCGCAACCACATCAGCCTTTGCCTTTTCAGCCGTTGCCCCAAGGTCAGCATCAAATTCTGTTGCAGTTTCCTTTTCGGGAACAATTCCCCCAAAGTATTTGTTCACCATTGCAACGGTTCTGTTTGCAAGGTTGCCCAAAACATTTGCAAGGTCTGTGTTATATGAATTAACAATCTTTTCATAAGTGATTGTTCCGTCCTGTGCATAGGGCATTTCACGAAGCAGATAATATCTGATTGCATCTGTTCCAAAGTGCCGAACAAGGTCGTCAGCATAAATAACGTTTCCAAGGGACTTGCTCATTTTATCCTCACCACTGAGGAGCCACGGATGTCCAAAAACCTTTTTGGGAAGTGGTTCACCAAGTGCCATGAGGAAGATTGGCCAGTAAATTGTGTGGAATCTCAGAATATCCTTTCCGATTATGTGAACATCGGCAGGCCAGTATTTGTTATAAAGCTCGCCCTTTGAATCGGGAGTATAGCCAAGGGCATTGATATAGTTTGTGAGTGCATCAAGCCACACGTAAATGGTGTGCTTGTCGTCAAAGGTCACGGGAATACCCCACTTGATGCTTGTTCTTGAAACACACAAATCCTGAATACCGGGCTTGATGAAGTTGTTAATCATTTCCTTTTTGCGTGATTCAGGCTGAATGAAGTCGGGATTTGCTTCAATATGGTCTTCAAGAGCCTTTTGGTACTTGCTCATTTTGAAGAAATACGCTTCCTCATTGCCCTTGTGAACGTCACGTCCGCAATCGGGGCACTTTCCGTCCACAAGCTGAGTATCCGTCCAGAAGGATTCGCAGGGTGTGCAGTACCAGCCTGTGTATGAATCCTTGTAAATATCCCCTTGGTCATAGAGCTTTTTGAAAATCTTCTGAACGCTGTCAACGTGATAATCGTCGGTGGTTCTGATGAACTTGTCGTATGAGGAATTCATCAAATCCCAGATTGTGCGGATTTCACCTGCAACGCCGTCAACATATTCCTGAGGTGAAATTCCTGCCTCATTTGCAAGCTGTTCAATCTTCTGACCGTGTTCGTCGGTTCCTGTCAGAAAGAACACATCATATCCTTCAAATCTCTTGAATCTGGCAATTGCATCCGAAAGCACAACTTCATAAGTATTGCCGATATGGGGCTTTCTTGAAGTATATGCAATGGCAGTTGTCAGATAAAACTTTTTCTTTTCCATAATATTTTCATCCTTTCAGAATTAATCTTTAAATTCAATATTAAAATGCTCATAAGCAACCCTTGTCACCATTCTTCCCCTTGGGGTACGGTTTATAAACCCGATTTGCATCAGATACGGCTCATAAACATCCTCAATTGTGTCGCTGTCTTCACCAACAGTTGCAGCAATGGTATCAAGCCCAACGGGACCGCCGTCATAAAAGTTTATGATTGCTTCAATCATTGTCTTGTCTGTGCGGTCAAGACCCAGCTTGTCAATTTCAAGCCGTCTCAGGGCAAAATCCGCAACCTGGTCGGTTACAACACCGTTTGCCTCAACCTCCGCAAAGTCACGGACACGCTTCAGCAACCGATTTGCAATTCTTGGCGTCCCACGTGAACGTGAAGCAATCTCTGCCGCACCCTTTGACGTTATTTCAATTCCCAGAATCCCTGCCGAACGTTCAATAATCTGTTGCAATTCCTCGTTGGTATACATTTCAAGTCGGCTTATAACGCCAAATCTGTCACGAAGCGGTGCTGTCAATGCGCCCGCCTTTGTGGTTGCACCAATCAGAGTGAACTTTGGCAAATCAAGTCTGATTGACCGTGCCGAAGGGCCTTTCCCGATTATAATATCCAAAGCACCGTCTTCCATGGCAGGATAAAGAATTTCTTCAACGCTTCGGTTCAGACGGTGAATTTCGTCAATAAACAAAATATCGTTTTCCGAAAGATTGGTAAGAAGTGCCGCAAGGTCGCCCTGCTTTTCAATGGCAGGCCCCGATGTTATGCGGATGTTAACACCCATTTCATTGGCAATAATGCCCGCAAGGGTTGTCTTTCCAAGTCCCGGCGGACCATAAAGCAGAACATGGTCAAGGGACTCATTCCGCTTTTTTGCCGCCTCCATAAACACCTTCAGATTTTCTTTTGCCTTTTTCTGCCCGATATAATCATCAAGCAGCTTAGGTCTGAGGCTGTATTCAATTTCATTGTCTCCGTGAATCTCACCGGAGGTAACAATTCTGTTTTCGTTATCAAAATCCATAAGGGCTTACCCTTTCATAAGTTTTTTGAGGGCTTCTTTAACAATCTCCTCAACAGAGCCGCGCACTCCCGAAACAGCACGTTTCGCCTCCTGTGCCGAATATCCAAGAACCATAAGAGCGCTGACAGCTTCTTCTGCCTCCGAGTCGCCGCCGTGATAAACCTCAACCACCTCGTCGGTTGAAATATCACCAATATCCACGCCCTTGAATTTGTCCTTCAGTTCAAGAACAATACGTTCTGCACCCTTTGCACCAAGACCGGGAGTCTTGCTTGCAATATACTTGAAGTCATTTGTCACAACACAAAGAGCAAACTTTGAGGGCGAAATGTTTGAAAGCAGCGAAATCGCCGTCTTTGCACCCACCCTGGAAACGCCGATAATCATTTCAAAAAGAGCAAGCTCCTCCGGGTCT
>JAFSDN010000092.1 GCA_017436245.1 Clostridia bacterium | reverse complement strand
CGCCCCTCGCATAGCCTTTAAGTCGATGTTAAGACGGTCAATTTCTGCCTGCTGACGTTTGATGAGGTCAAGTGCTTCTTTACACAGTTTTGTAGTTGGCTGACAATTCAAGTTGTTTGGGTCTGAACTTGTTGTCAAAGCCTTAATAATCTCGCTGTCATTCATCTTCCTGCACCTCGCTCTCCAAAAACTTTGTCAAGCACTCAAATCCGCAGGTGTTGTTGTCACATAATTTATTGCTTATTTCCGTAAGTTCTGACGGATATTCACAATCCAATTCAAGCTCATCTGCAAATTCAACAGGGCAAATTTTATTACTGTACGCCCAACTTGCTATCTGCTCTTTACTCGCATTTGTGCCTTTAAGGTTGTTAATCTTTTCCCATACTTGCATCATCTTTATTTTCCCTCTTTTCTTTATCTGCCCTACCTGCCACAACACAGCAGCAGTATAGGGCAAGTGTTAATATCAGGATGATAATAATTAAAATCAATAACGTATAAAATCATCTCCGTACAGCTTGTTAAGTTCGTCAATAACGTGTTTCATACCCAAACCTTGCTTATTTGGTATCCACAATCCACGCTCATCATATTCACCGCCGTTCATACAGTACGCATACTGTTTCGGATGAGTACGTTTTAAGCGTTCAAATCTGCCCTCGCCTTTTTCAAGGTGGCAACCAAATCCACAAAATATACAACCTGTTCTGTGACAGCCTGTTGTAGTCAGTTTGTTCGTCTGCTCGCAACCCTCAAAACAAATCTGCTCGTCGTCAGGAACAACATCACCGTACACGCTTGCGATTTTAAGGTTGTTTTCTTTGATGTATTTTAGCACGTCCTGTTCCGTCCAAAAAGACATAGGCTTCGATTTTGCATCTTTGCCCTCATAAGCGTTACAACCGTTTTGCAACCATTTGTCAAGTCGCATTTTGCTTTCTTCTGCCATAACCGCCAAAATAGGCTTTTTGCCGCTTGATTTTGCATAAGCTTTAGCAGGTTTCTTTTTCATTATGTCGCAGCACTTGTCGCACACATCAAACTGTTTTTTGTCAATTCTTTCCATTTAAACATAGCGTACATTCCACGTTTTTCGGGTGAAAAAATATTCATCATAACATTGCCGTCGGGGTTGTATTTGGCGATTTTTACATTGTGTGAAACAGTTTTACTTATCATCGGGTAACCATATTTCTTGATTACCTCGTCAAATCGCATATCAGGGCGAAGAATTGTTACATTGTCAAAGGTTTTAACAAACTGTCTTATTTCGAGATATTCAAGCCCAGTATCAACAAACACCGCTTCAATGTCAGGAAACATTTTGCGAACTATGTCAAGCAGAACAGTGCTGTCTTTACCTCCCGAAAAACTAACATAAACACCATTCTCACCAAATTCACGCACCCATTCTCGAATTCGTGTCTGTGTCATAAGGATTTTTGCATCCAACGGCATTGACTGCAACTGTTTCAAATCATCTTTAGTCCTTTCGGACATTTTAATCACCCTCTATTTTCAATTCTTTTGCCCCTTTGACGCATTTTGCTTCAAGGGGTATAATTAGTCAAAATAAACACATCAGCGTATTGTACGCCAAATTCCACGGCTTCTTCGTGGCTTTCGTGATATACATCAATTCTGTTGCCAACAATAGCACCGCCGCAATCCTCAGCACAGTAGATGTTGTTTCCAATAATTACCATTGCCCCGTAAGGTATCACATCAGAGTCAACAGCAATCGTCCAGTTTTCCTTTGCAACCGTGCCTGTTGCCGTTCCGTTGCCCCATTGTCCCGAACAGGAATAACAACCGCAATATGCTGTCAAAGTGAACGTACCAAGCGAAACTCGGTCATTGACAAGCGTGTGGAT
>JAFSDN010000091.1 GCA_017436245.1 Clostridia bacterium | reverse complement strand
TAACCAGCTTACTCTTTTTGTTGCCTGTTTTGATTTTCTGCTTGCCGCCGCCCTGACTCTTTACGTGTTCGGGAACAAGCTCCTCAAGTCTTTCATTGTCCAGACGGTCAAGGTCAACGTTGTTTGCACGGGTATCAACCACACGAGTTTTTCTTGCAGGCGCATCGCTTGCAAAGCCACCCTCAGATTCAATCTTTTCGGTTGGTTTTTCTTCGCTCTTTTCTTCAGGTGCAGGAGCTTCTTCAACAGTTTTTTCAGCCTTTGCTTTCTTTTCGGGCTTTCCTTCGGGTACCGAAGCAAAAAGAGCCGAAAAATCCTCCACCTGATTTTTTTGTGTGATGTATTCAAAAATCACATCCAGTTCTCTTTCGTCAAGAGCGCTCATGTGGCTCTTTTCCGAAATACCATAGTCACTCAGAATTTTAACGATTTCCTTTCCGGGGATTCCAACAAATCCCTTTGAAAGTTCGTATGCTTTAATCTTTGTCATATCGTTACTCCCTTCCGCCGATAAATCCTACCGACTCAATTATTCATTCAAATCAGCACATTTTCTCAGTTCTGATGCAATATCCTGATTTGTAATTCCAAGAACCGCCGCAAACTCACGACCTGTCATTTTTCCAAGGGTCAGTTTGTCACCGTGTTCAATAATATCAACTTCATAAAACTCACAGCTGTTGAAAAACTTCTTTTTTGTGTTGTCGGAAGCATCCGATGCCACAATAACAAGTTTAGCCTTTTTGCTCTTTATGCTGTCCTTAACCGCACCTTCACCAAAGGCAACCGCTCTCATTCTTGCAGCCAGCCCCAGCATCCTGAAGAACTTCTCATTTGCCATTTTCAAGCCATGCCTCCAATGCATCATAAATGCTTTCATCAACCTTAGCCGAAAAACTGCGTTCAAAGGCTCTGACCTTTTGTGCCTTGCCAATACATTCGGGCTTTTTGCAAATGTAAGCACCTCTGCCCTCACACTTGCCGCCAAAATCAAGAACAAACCCGTTGGATGTCCTTGCGATTCTCAAAAGCTGTTCTTTGCTCTTCAACTCTCTGCAAACCGCACACATGCGCTGAAGTTTCATTTGTTCTTAACCGCCTTTCTTAATTGAAATGGTGAGATGGTCAGTTTTTAACCGGATTTTACTCGGCGTTATCAGGTTTCAGGTCAATCTTCCAACCTGTAAGTCTTGCAGCCAGACGTGCATTCTGTCCTTCCTTGCCGATTGCAAGAGAGAGCTGGTCTGCAGGAACAATAACGTTGCACATTTTCTTTTCTTCGTCAACGGTGATTGAAACAACCTTGGCAGGGCTCAATGCCTGAGTGATGTATTCTGCAGGGTCATCGCTGTACTTTATAATATCAATCTTTTCGCCTCTCAGCTCGTCAATAACCGCTTGAACTCTCATACCTTTGGGACCGATACAGGTTCCAACAGGGTCAACACTTTCCATAACCGAATGAACGGCAATTTTGCTTCTTGAACCGGGTTCTCGGGTGAGGCCCTTGATTTCGATTATGCCCTTTTTGATTTCAGGAACTTCAAGCTCAAAAAGTCTGCGGACAAGACCGGGATGCGAACGTGAAACCACAAGATGAACACCCTTAACCGAATTTGCAACCTCAACCACAAACACCTTGTACTTTGCGCCGGGCTTGTAGTTGTCGTTCTTCACCTGTTCATTGGGCATCAGAACGGATTCAGTATCACCAATTTCAAGCATAACGTTTCTTCTGTCAATTTTTCTTACTGTTGCAGTCATAATATCGTTTGCTCTGTCCGAAAATTCATCAAAAGCCTTTTCACGTTCAGCCTCTCTGATTCTCTGCAGAACAACCTGACGTGCGGTTTGTGCCGCAATTCTGCCGAATGCCGCAGGAGTAACTTCCTTTTCAAGAACATCGCCCGCTTCATATCTTGCATCAATCTTCTTTGCATCCTCAACAGAAATCTCACATTCTCTGTCTTCAACTTCTTCAACAATGTTTTTGCGTGCATAAACCTTGATTTCGCCGGTTTCTTCGTCAATAATAACCTTTGCATCCTGAACCGCACCAAAATTCTTTCTGTACGCACTGAGAAGTGCACCGCTGAGTGCATCAAGAACAACATCACGGCTTATGCCTTTTTCCTTTTCAATTTCATCCAATAACAAAAATAATTCTGCGCTCATTTTTAATAATCATCTCCTGTTTTATATTTTTATATTAAAAATCAAAATGTAATTTTACAAAGGTTGTTTCCCCCAAAGGCAGTTCAAGCTCATTATCCGTCAGGGCAATCACAATCTTTTCATCAGCATAGCCCATCAGATCGCCCGTGACAGTCTTGCTTCCGTCAATTGCCTTATAAAGTCCTACATCAACTGTCCGTCCCATGTACTTTTCAAAATGTTGGGGAGTCCGGAGCTTTCGTTCAACGCCCGGTGACGAAACCTCAAGAATATAATTTTCCTTGATTGGGTCCTTTTCGTCCATAAACTCGCACATTGCACGGTTGATGACTTCACATTCATCAAGGGATATTCCGCCATCCTCCTTGTCGGCATAAATCCGCAAGTATCTTGCGCCGCCTTCTTTTACATATTCAACATCATAAATATAACAGCCAACCTCTGCCGCAATGGGTGTTGCGCCGTCAATCACCAGTTTTTCAAGCTTTGAATAAGCCATTGCTTCCTCCTTGTTTCTTCTAATGCAAAAGAGTGAGGCTTGCCTCACTCTTTTGAACACCATATTACGATATACAAATAATATCACAAAAACCTTTATTTGTCAAGCCTTTTTTATAATTTTGGCAAGCTCATCCATAAAGGAATTTATATCCTTGAACTGACGGTAAACCGATGCAAAACGCACATAAGCAATATCGTCAAGAACCTGAAGCCGTTCCATAACCATTTCGCCGATTTTTTCAGAGGTCACTTCACGTTCAAGCATATTGTAGAGCTTTGACTCAATATCGTCAATGAGCTTTTCAATATCAGCCAGAGTCACGGGCCGCTTTTCGCAGGCACGCAGAATTCCGTTGAGAACCTTGTCCCTGTCCCATGTTTCACGCAGTCCATCCTTTTTCACAACAATCATGGGGATTGTTTCAATTTTTTCATAAGTGGTAAAACGCTTTCCGCATTCAAGACATTCTCTGCGACGTCGGATTGTTGTTCCTTCTTCCGTTGAACGGGAATCTATAACCTTGCTTTCCATGTGACCGCAAAACAAACAGCGCATTCAAATCATCTCCATATACAATATATAGTATAATAATATCACAAAGGACGCAATTTGTCAACCACAACGTAGCGTTAAACCCACCTTATTCTTCCACAACCACCTGTTCCTGATTCATCTTTTCATGGACAAGATAATTGAATCTTTTTTCAAGAATATCCTTGTCCATTCCGCTGTCGGTATAAAGGCAGAGTTCAATCACGTCATCAGCCCATTTTTCGTCTGCTCCCACAATATAACAGTCCTCACCGGGAAACTTTTCTCTGAGGATTTCAAGGGTTCCCGAGCAAACCTCCTGTTCAAAAACCTCATCATCAAGCTTCAGCCCCGCAATCACCACGCCCCGATCGCTCATAACAGCAACCGAACGCACCGACTCAAGCTCAGAAATTGTTTTTGCCGCATCAACATTTTTTGCATCATTGCCCTTTGCATCATCCTGAATAATCATTTCATCATTTTGAGCACATCCGCCCAGAACAAGCACAATCAAGACCAAAAACAAAGTAACAAATCTTTTCAATATAAAAACTCCTTTCAATTTTTCTTTTTGCATATTATTGGTTTTTTTGAAATAAATATTCAGAATATTTTTATTTCAAAATGCCAAAATATAATTGAACAAATCAAAAAAAGGAGCGATTTTTGACATGAATGCCATAGCTTTATTTCTTGTCATAGTCGGAGCCGTAAACTGGGGAAGCATAGGACTTTTCGGTATAGATATTGTAGGTTCACTCTTTGGCGGACAGTTATCCGTTCTGAGCCGAATAATCTTCACCGTTGTGGGTCTTGCCGGTTTGTGGTCAATTTCCTTCTTCTTCAAGGAAACACCGATTATAGACAAAATGGATTAGTTCAAATAAAAATCAGGCTGTTTAAAAACGTGTTTTTAAACAGCCTGATTTGTTTACGTCCTTTTATTAACTTCAACAGCCACCTGAATTTTTGCGTTTTTGTTTATGAGCTCAATACACTTTTTGGGGCATTTTTCAACACATATACCACAGCCCACGCACTTTGAACCGTCAATACGGGCAACATTGTTTTCAACAACAATAGCTTCCTTGGGACAATTTTTTGCACAAATTCCGCAGCCAAGACAGCCTGCATCACAAACAAGCCGAACCTCCTTGCCGGGAGCCTTTGAATTGCAGAATACAGCCGCTCTTGACGAATAGGGAATTCTGATGATAACGCCTCGGGGACATTCTGCGATACAAGCTCCGCAGTTTGTGCAAAGCTCCTTGTCAACCTTCGCAACCCCGTTCACAATGGCAATGCCGCCGTTTGAGCACTTTTCAACACATGAGCCACAGCCCAGGCATCCGTATGCACAGCCCTTCATGCCTCCTGCAAGACGGTTTGCGGCATGACAGCTTATGGCTTCATTATTGGCATAACGGTCTTTTGCAACATCTGGTGTTCCCATACAGGCAACAAAGGCAACCATTCTTTCAATATTTTCGGCTTCAACCCCCATAATCTCCGCAATTTTTTCGGCAGCCCCGTTGCCGCCAACAGGACAAAGACTGACCTTTGCACCCTCGGTACAAATTGCCTCAGCATAAGCCGCACATCCGGCAAAACCGCATCCGCCGCAGTTTGCACCGGGAAGACATTCGGTGATAAGGGGAATTCTTTCGTCTTTTTTAACCTCAAAAATTTTTGCCGCAACAGCAAGCAACGCTCCAAAAAGAAGCCCCATGCCGCCAATTATAACAACAGGTAATAAAATTTCCATATCACGCACCTCCCCCTAAAAGCTCAAGCCCGAAAAGCCCATAAATGCAATGGACAAAAGGCTTGCTGTAATAAGAGTAATGGGCATTCCCTTGAGGAATTCGGGAATATCCGAGCTTTCAAGGCGTTCACGCACGCCTGCAAACAGAACAATGGCAAGGGTAAAGCCAATGCCGGCAGTTGTTCCGTATACCACAGATTTAAGAAAGCTGTAATCCGCACCTGCATATTTTGTTATGTTCTGAATTGCAACGCCCAGAACCGCACAGTTGGTTGTAATCAAGGGCAGATAAATGCCAAGGGAGCTGTAAAGGCTCGGTATTGTTTTCTGCAAAAACATTTCAACAAACTGAACCAGCACCGCAATAACAAGAATAAAGGCAATGGTCTGAAGATAGCCGATTCCGAACAAATCAAGGAGCTGCTGAACTGCCCATGTGATTGCAGAAGCACACGCCATAACAAATATAACGGCAAAGCCCATTCCCGTTGCGGTTTCCACCTTCTTTGAAACGCCAAGGAAGGGACAGATGCCAAGGAACTGAACCAGAACAAAATTCTGAACAAGGATTGCACCAACAGAAATAATCAACAATTCACTAATCAACGACAATTTTGCTCGCCCCTTTCTTTTTTCTTGCAGAAATAATATTAATTACCATAACAATAAGTCCCAGAGTCAGGAAAGCCCCCGGTGGCAGAATCATAATGGTCATTGGCTGAAAACTCTCACCAAAGAGCTCTATGCCAAAAAGAGAACCTGCGCCCAAAAGCTCACGGATGCTTCCGATTATGGTCAACGCCCCCGTAAAGCCAAGCCCCATACCAAGTCCGTCAACCGCCGATTTCAGAATACCGTTCTTTGAAGCAAAAGCCTCGGCACGGCCAAGAATAATGCAGTTTACAACAATCAGCGGAATATAGAGCCCCAGCGATTCCGAAAGTGCCGGAACATATGCCTTCATAAGCATTTCAACAACCGTAACAAAGCTGGCAATCACAACAACATAAGCCGCAATTCTGACCTTATCGGGAATGAATTTGCGGAGCAAGGAAATGAACACATTGGAGCAAATCAAAACCGCCGCAGTGGAAAGCCCCATGCCAACACCGTTGATTGCCGCAGTGGTAACAGCCAGTGTGGGACACATTCCAAGAAACAAAACAAATGTGGGGTTTTCTTTTAAAATACCGTTCAGTAATGTCTTTTTCATTATTCCGCACCTCCCGTCGAGTGTAATTCCTTTGCATTTACAAGTGCCGCATTAACACAGCTTGTCACAGCTTTTGAGGTTATGGTTGCACTTGAAATTGCAGAAATATCGTTCACGTTCTTTGCTGACCCCTTCACAACCGAAAAACCGCCTTTTTTTCCTTCAAACTGTCCCGAAAACTTTGGTTTTGCCGCATTTGCACCAAGACCAGCAGTTTCGGAGTGTTCAAGAATCTCAATTTTTTCAACGGTCAGGTCGTTTTTCACGCCCACAATAACCTTTATTTTTCCGCCATACCCTGCATCCGAAACAACAGTTATGGCATAACCCACAACATCCCTGCCGTCATAGCCCACATTAACCTTTTCAGTCTTGACACCCGAAACATCGGGGAGTGGAGCTTCAACCGCCTTAAATTCCTTTGCAGCACTCAAAACCTTTTGCTGAGCAAGAACCTGGTTCTTTTCGGAATTTTTCTTGATTATCGGTTCCGTAACCATATTCACCGCCGCAAGACAAAGTGCCGCAACCGCAGTGATAACAAACAGCTTCAAGGAGATAATAATTGCATTTTTTACAAACATCAGCAATTCGCCTCCTTTTCCTTCTTTTCTTTCACAGCTCCGAATCTTTTGGGAGCTGTAAATCTGTCGATTAGCGGTGTTGCCACATTCATCAAAAGAATTGAATAGGAAACACCCTCAGGATAGCCGCCATAGAGTCTGATAACAGCCGTAATCAAGCCGCATCCGAACCCAAAGATAATCTGACCCTTTTTGGTATAAGGCGTGGTTACATAGTCTGTTGCCATAAAGAACGCACCAAGCATCAGACCGCCCGACAAAACATGAAGAAGCGGGTCGCCTGTAAAGAAACCGTTCCTGCCGCCAAAAATAAAGGTAAATACCGCAACTGTTGCTATATATGTAAGTGGAATTCTCAGGCTGATAATGTGTCTGTAAACAAGATACATCGCACCAATCAGAATTGCAAGTGCCGAAACCTCACCAATACAGCCTGCCATATTTCCAATAAACATATTTATATAGGAAGGCATATTTCCTGTTGCACCCTCCTTAACAAGTGAAAGGGGAGTGGCAGTTGTGACAGCATCAACATTTGACCAGAAGCTGAGCTTAGTGAAAGGTTCTGTCCATGTTGTCATTGCCGCCGCCCATGAAGTGAGCAGAAAAGCTCTTGCCGCAAGGGCAGGATTCATAAAGTTGTGCCCGATTCCCCCAAAGAACTGCTTCACAATTATAATCGCAAAAACCGAACCGATTGCCGCCATCCAAAGTGGCATGGTAACCGGAAGATTCATTGCAAGCAAAAGTCCCGTAACAACCGCACTGAAATCACCGATTGTTGACGGTTTTTTCAGGATTCTGCACCAGCACCATTCCGAAAGCACCGAAAACAGCACGCAAACCGCCGTCACCACAAGGGCTCTGTATCCAAAGAAAATGGTCCCTGCCAGAAGTGCGGGAATGAGAGCCACAACAACGTCAAACATAACCGAAGATGTTGTTGACCTGCCTCGCACATGAGGCGATTCCGTAACAATAAGTTTTTCATTGACATTCAGATTTGACATTACTTCTTCACCTCCTGTTTTTGCTTCATCAGCTTTGCCCTTGCGGTTCTCACCGATTGGAGAGGATTCTGTTCTGCAGGGCAAACATAAGCACACGAGCCGCACTGAATACAGTCGGTCACATTAAGTTTTTCAAGCTTCTCAGTATCATCAGCCGCAAGAGCTTCCTTAATCACATTGGGAAGCAGATTCATGGGGCATCCCTCAACGCACTTTCCGCAACGGAGACAGTTCTGCTTAACCTTTCCGTGGAGCATTGCTTCACTAAAGCCAAGAATCCCCGAGCTTCCTTTCACAATGGGAATATCCGTATCGGGAACCGAAATTCCCATCATGGGGCCACCCATAATTACCTTTGCCGCAGGCTTCTGAAAGCCGCCGCATTTTTTTATTGCATCTTCAACATTTGTTCCCACACGGATTCTGAAATTTGAAGGCTCTGCAACGCAGTCACCGCTCACCGTGACAATTCGCATAATAACAGGAAAACCGTACATAAAGGCTCTTGCAATTGCCGCACAGGTGTCAATGTTATCCACAACCGCACCAACATCCATGGGCAGCTTGCCCGGAGGCACCTCACGTCCGCAAACAGCCTTAATCAAGTGCTTTTCCGACCCCTGCGGATATTTTGTTTTCACACGGACAACATTGATTTTGATTTCTGTTTCCTTTGCCGCATATTCCTCCATCACAGCAATGGCGTCAGGTTTGTTTGTTTCAATTGCAATATAACCCTCCTGAAGCCCGAAAACCTTCACAAGTATCTTCAGCCCTTCAATCACCTCTTCGGGAGTTTCAAGCATTGCACGGTGGTCGGAGGTAAGATACGGCTCACACTCCGCTCCGTTCACAATAACATACTCAATCTTTTTGTCGGGAGGCGGACTGAGCTTCACATGAGTGGGAAAGGTTGCACCGCCCATACCAACAACGCCCGCTTCACGAACAACATCCACAATCTCCTTAACCGACATTTTTCGCCAGTCCTTTGGCTGAATTTCGGGCAAAAGCTCATCCGCACCGTCATTTTTGATAACAATGGAATTCATCTTTACTCCCGTATGATGCATTCTGGGTTCAATTGCAACCACCTCTCCCGAAACCGACGAATGGATGTGTGCCGAAACATAGCCCCCGGCTTCTGCAATTTTCTGACCCATAAACACCCTGTCACCCACAGCCACACACGGCACCGCAGGTGCACCGATGTGCTGGCTCAGCGGAAACACCATTTCCTCCGACGGCGGAAGGTCAATTATGGACTTTGAACAGGTTGTTTCCTTGCTGTCGTCGGGATGAATCCCGCCGGCAAAGGTAAATGTTCTGAATCCCAGCTTCCGCTTCAATCCGTTAATTCTTTCTGACATATTCATAACAACGCCTCCTTGCCTTAATGTCTTATACGCTTAATCTTTCTTATGTCTTCTCCCAAAGTCTGCAGAATCTTATATTCACCAATGAATCTTGAAGCAATTCGCTGGCTGTATTTTTCAGACAAGGTCTCAAAATCAAGATTTGTTGAAATAATGGTGCTTTTTCCTGCAGTAATCCGGGTATTTATAATATCAAACAACGCCGCCGAGGTGAACTGTGTAACAAATTCTGTTCCAAGGTCATCAATAATCAAAAGGTCAACATCATAAACATATTTCACAATGCCCGGTGCTTCGTCATCCTCACGGTTAAACTTTGAGCTTTCAAAGATTTCAAACAGCTTGAACGCAGTCTGATAATAAACGGTTTTTCCCCGCTCCAGCGCACGATTGGCTATACAGCTTGAAACAAAGGTCTTTCCTGTGCCCGCATTTCCCATGAGCAGCATATTGTCATGGCCGACGTCAAAGCTCTCGGCAAAGGTCAGAGCCGTATCACACACAGTCTGCATAACCTTCAGAACACGCTGACTGTTCTCACCCTGATTGGCAAAAATGGACATATCAAACTTGTCAAAGGTCTGCCCTCTCATAAACTCGGTGAGGTTCGAATTTGCACCAATATGCTTTGAGATAAGATTTTTCAGGCACACACATCTTTTTCCCTCAACAAAACCCGTGTCACGGCATATCTCGCAGGAATATATATCATTCACATAATCTGCGGGATAGCTCTTTTCTTTCAAAAGCTCAGCCTTTTTCCGCTGAAGCTCCTTTATGCTGTTTTTGATTTCATCAAAGCTGTTGCACTTGTCCAGAACACAGCCAAGCAGACGTGTACCGTTTTTCATCAATTCGGTTTCAAGAGCCGCAAACTGCGGAATTGCGTTGCAAACCTCCATGTGCCTTCTTGACTGTTCAGCCTGATTGTTCATACGTATTTCTTCAAGCTCACGGCTTGCCAGTACATATGCAGATTCCATATTCTCCTCACTCTCCCAACATATCCTTCAAAATTTCCTCGGCAAAATTTGAATAATCCGGTTTGTTTGTATCAACATAATTGTTAAACTTGCTTTTTTGACCGCCCGACCGTTCCTTGACAGGTGCATTTTTGAGCTTGAACAATGCCTCGCTTGCCTTGATTTCATCAACGGTTTTCAAGCCCTCACCCTGCCAGCTTGTGAGAATTTTGTTCATATAAGCCCAGCTCAGCTTTCCCGTTGCGGCAACGGTACGGTCATATGCCTCGGAAATCAATTCAACGGGAATATTTTTTTCAAAGGTCCACAGGCTTATATACTTTTTCTCAGTCTGGCTCAGCGCCCTGTCATAAATACCGAGTATTGCCCTGACCTTTCCTTCATTTGACAATTTCAATTCAATTTCCCTGATGTATTCTTCTGCACTCTCATATGTATTAATTCCCTTGTCGGCCCAGTCAATTGCAACCGTCTCAAGATACCTTTTTCCTGTTTTACCCTGTCCGGCGGCAAACCTCAGAAGCATGATAACCACCTCAACCGGAAGCCCCAGCCAGTCCACAAAAGAATAAATCAGCTCAAAGTCCGACGGGCTGAGAATTTTTTCAAGAATCTTCTCTGCCTCACGGAACAAATAATCAACCTTCTCATTCACCGCCGCAGCCGCATCAATCTCAGCCGCATCATAGGATGGTCTTGTCCTCAGCCTGGTTGTGGATGTCAAGTCCTTTTTTGCTTCCTTCTTTTCGATTTTGGCAAAGGAATATCCGCTCCCGTCAGCATGAAGCACCTCTGCCGTAATCCAGAAATCAACTGCCTCTTCCGCACTCTCACGGCTGATGTGCAGTTTTTTTGCAATTTCATCAACACTCAGAATCTTTCCGTTCTTTTTAAAATTACTCAATGCATAAACATATATTCTGAAATACTCGGCATTTGCAAGCCTGCCCCATTTTTCAACAAAGCTGAATTCCAGTTCAAAACTTTTTCCCATAATAAATATACCTCAACGAATCTATTCGTATTCTTCTTATTTTAGTATTATACCACAGTTTTTCCGATTTGTCTCCAAAAATTTTGCTGTTTTTATATATTTTTTCTGTAAATATTGCGTTTTTTTACCCGATTTTGGGCTTTGGATTTGTTATATTTTTCACAATAAAAAATAACCCGAACCAATCGGGTTATTTTCCAACGCAAAATCTTTCAAAAACTCTATCTATTATTTCTTCCTGCACCGTCACTCCCGTCACCTCTCCAAGAGCTGAAATCACTTCTTCAAGGTCAACATAAAGCATATCCGCAGGCATACCTGAATATAATGCCGTTTTCATTCCTTGGGCAATGTCCTTTGCCTTTATCAGTGCATTTTTCTGACGGTCATTTGAAATAAAGACCTCATCCTTTGAAATGCCGCCACCCATAAACATCCGGGTTATCCTGTCCTCAAGAACATCAATTCCCAACGGCGCTCCATCCTTGGGTGTTGCCGTACAGACAAAACAATCTGTGTCCGTTTTAAGAAGCTCTGCAAATTTATCCGAATCGGCATACATACCCATATCCGTTTTGTTCAGTATAACAATGGTATTCTTTCCTCTTATATAATCAAAAATTTCAAGGTCCTCCTCTGAAATCTCACATGAGCTGTCAAGGACAAAAAGACACAAATCAGCATTTTCAATGGCTTCCTTTGCCTTTTCAATTCCGATTTTTTCAACCGAGTTGTCGCTTTCGCGTATTCCTGCCGTATCAA
Source organism: Clostridia bacterium (assembly GCA_017436245.1). Lineage (GTDB taxonomy): Bacteria > Bacillota > Clostridia > Monoglobales > Monoglobaceae > SIG440. The sequence continues at coordinate 2,418 of JAFSDN010000091.1, read as the reverse complement.
CCAGCCGCAAAGCAACACCGTTTATGTTCACATATTCCTCAACGGTATCTCTGGTTGTTCCCGGAATATCGGTCACAATGGCACGGTCGGTACGACTCAGTGCATTGAGCAGAGACGATTTTCCCACATTGGGGCGACCCGCAATTGCGGTCAGAATTCCGTCACGCATAATCCTACCCTTTGCAAAACCGTCCAACATCCCGTCAATATCACAAACAAGCCCGTCAATCCTTTTTTCAAGCTCGACATTTTCCATTTCATCAATCTCATCGGGAAAATCCGCAACAGCCGAAAGGTGCGATGCAAAATCCATTGCCTTTTCACGGATTTTTTCAACCTTTTGCGACAGCTTTCCCGAAAGTGCCTTTGCAGCATTGGACTGTCCAAGGGAGGAATTTGCATGAATCAGGTCAATAACCGATTCCGCACCAATGAGGTCTGTCTTGCCGTTCACAAATGAACGCCGTGTAAATTCGCCGGCTTCAGCCTGTCTGACCCCCGCCTTAAACAGCTCCTCCATTATGGATTCCGCAGCAAAATAACCGCCATGACAATTGATTTCAACAACTGTTTCACCGGTATAGGAATGTGGCGCACGCATAACCGCAACCAACGCCTCATCAAGAAGTTCTCCGTCGCTTATACGCCTGATGTCCGAAAGGGTCAGCTTGTGACTTTCAAGTCCGTATATATCTTTTCCACCCTTTGGGAATGCAATTCTTGCCGCCATACTCTCGGCATCCTCGCCACTTATTCTGATAATCGCAATTCCGCCAACACCGACAGGTGTGGCAATTGCTCCGATTGTATCAAATTCTTTCATTTATTTCAATCAAAACCGTTTTGGTTTTTTTCCTTTTCATTTTTCTTATGCTCTATAAAATATTTCTCCAAAGGCTGTTGAACTCCGCCTATATTATCCCTTTTTTATATTCATAATAATTTCCTTAACCGTCTTGGCAAGCTCCGCATCATCACGAATATCCTCGGCAATTTTTCCCACATTGTGCAAAACCGTTGTGTGGTCTCTGTTAAAAGCGTCGCCGATTTTAGGGAAGGAGGGGTCATCAAGAATTTCACGGCAGATATACATGGCAACCTGCCTCGGAAGTGCCACATCGGCAGACCTCTTTTTTGAAACAAGAGTGTCCTTTGACAGGCGGTAATATTTTTCAACCTCTTCAATAACAACCTTTGCCGTAATGGTACGCTTTGGCTGTGCCGTAAGAATATCCCTGAGTGCCTCGCTGGCAAGGTCCATTGAAATCTCATTTGTGCGCTTTATGCCCGCATAAACCAGAATTCGCTTCACCGCTCCCTCAAGGTCACGGACGTTTGACTTGATGCTGTCAGCAATGAACTCCATAATCTCGTCATCAACCGACAAATATTCACTCTGAATCTTATTTTTCAGAATTGCCATACGGGTTTCATAGTCCGGCGGCTGAACATCGGCAAGCAGACCGCTGTTGAAGCGTGTCACCAGACGCTCCTCAAGCTGAGGAATCTCGGAAGGCAGTCGGTCGGACGTGAGAACAATCTGCTTGTCCATTTCATAAAGAGCATTGAAGGTATGGAAAAACTCCTCCTGAGCCAATTCTCTGTTGGCAAGGAACTGAACATCGTCAATCAGAAGAAGGTCAACGTTTCTGTACTTATTTCTGAACGCCTGATTGGTTTTTTCACGGATGGCTGTAACAAGCTCATATGTAAACTTTTCACTTGTGGTATAAAGCACCTTCTTCTTTGGATAATTCTCAATGAAGTAATTACCGATTGCCTGCATCAGATGTGTTTTGCCAAGACCGCTGCCACCGTATAAAAACAAGGGATTATACGTTTTTGCGGGGCGTTCCGCAACAGCAAGGGATGCAACATATGCAAGATTATTGTTGTTACCCACAACAAATGACGAAAATGTGTATTTGGGATTGAGCGTATTCTCTGTTGTAATGGGGTCAACATCATCCAAAGTATTGCTTTTTTCGTCAACAACAACGTCAATATCAAACTTGTGTGACGTCACCGATTCAAGACAGCTTTCAATGAGCGAGAAATACTTTGTCATAATCATATTCTTGTTCACAGAGAAAGGTACGGCAAGGGTAATTTTAGTGTCATCAATTGCCTCTGCACGGATAGGCTTTATCCACGATTCAAAAGAAACCACCGAAACCTCCTCGGACAGCTCCTCAAGAACCTTTTCCCATATTCGAGTTAATTCTTCCAAAACAAAAACTCCTTCTTCTATAAAAAACTACTATATATAAAAGGTAAAAAACATACCCTCTTTAATACAAACATAGCTATTTTAACAGATTTTTTTATTTTTTTCAATAGCAAAAAATCTCAGAAAAACCGGATAAAAATATTTCGAACATCAAAAAACACAAAATATTGACAAAAAAACTCTTTTTT
>JAFSDN010000090.1 GCA_017436245.1 Clostridia bacterium | reverse complement strand
ATATAACGGGATCAATTATAGCCTCATTTGTTTGTTCTGCCCGTGTATAGTTGTTTTTGATGTGTTCAGCCGCTCTTTTTGCAAACACAAGACTTTCAAGCAGCGAATTGCTCGCCAATCTGTTTCTGCCGTGAACACCGTTGCAGGCAGTTTCACCAACCGCATACAAACGCTCCATAGAGGTTTTGCTGTATCGGTCAACATCTATTCCGCCCATAAAATAATGCTGTGAAGGAACAACCGGTATAGGCTCTTTGGTGATGTCGTATCCCTCATCCAAACAATGCTTATAAATGTTAGGAAAATGGGCTTTGATTTCTTCCTCGGGTATCGGTGCCAATGAAAGCCAGACGTGTTCGCTGTTTTCTTTTTTCATTTCATCAAATATGGCGTTTGCAACCACGTCACGCGGAAGAAGCTCATTAACAAACCTTTCACCCTTGGAATTCAGAAGTATTGCACCCTCGCCTCTGACTGATTCCGAAATCAGGAATTCACGGCCGTGCTTTTTGGTATAAAGTGTTGTGGGGTGAATCTGTATATAGTCAATGTGCTGCAAATTTATATTGTGTTTAAGCGCCAACGCAATTGCATCGCCTGTAAGGTGCCTGTAATTGGTTGAATGCTTGAACAGTCCGCCTATACCGCCCGTAGCAAGAACGGTATAATCGGCGATGATTGAAACATAGTTTCCGTCTGCATCGTGGCCGATAATTCCTTTGCAGTCGTTATCATAACAGATAAGGTCAACCATCGTAAAGTTTTCAATCAGGCTTATGTTTTGGCGTTTTCGGGCGGTTTCAAGCAGATGTGAGGTGATTTCCTTGCCGGTTTCATCCTCGTGAAACAGAATTCTCGGCTTGGAATGTGCACCTTCACGGGTATATGTAAAGCTCTTGCCGTCCTTTTCAAAACGAACCCCGAAGGAAACCAAATCCTTGATTACATCTTGTGAAGAGCGAATCATAATCTCAACCGATTCGGGATTGTTCTCATAATGGCCGGCTTCCATTGTGTCGTTAAAAAACGATTTATAATCGTTCTCATCACGCAGCACACAAATTCCGCCTTGTGCCAGAAACGAGTCGCTTTTACTGGCAATGTTTTTTGTAACAACAGTTATTTTCTTATCCTCGGGCAGATTAAGCGCGCAGTATAAACCCGCTACGCCGCAGCCTACAATTATTATATCAGTAATCATTGTCCTTTACCTGCAATATATAACATTTTTTCAAGCGGCAAAAGCGCTCCGGAACGAAGCGTATCTTCTGCAAAAACTTCTTTGTCTTCATTCTGAAGAACCGATAAAACAGCTTCAAGTGTGTTGAGCTTCATATCGGCACAGCACGGATGGGGAACGGGATAATAAAAGTGTTTATCGGGGTTATCTGTTATAAGCTTATAATCAACGCCTTTTTCTGTGCAGACAATAAACTCGCGGCAGTTGCTTTTTCTTGCGAAATCAATAATTTCTGCCGTGCTGCCGACAAAATCAGACATTGCAACAACATCAGCTTCACATTCGGGGTGAGTCAGCACAAGTGCATTGGGGTGACTGTTGCGTTCAAATTGCACCTGCTCCGCCGAAATCTTTGCGTGAATGGGACAGCAGCCGTCATTGATTATTATATTTTTTTCAGGAACCTGTTGCGCAACAAAATTGCCGAGATTTTTATCGGGAATAAAGAAAATGTTTTTATTCGGAAGCGACTTTACAATTTTTACTGCGTTGGATGAAGTGACACAAACATCGCTTTTGCATTTAAGCTCGGCGGTTGAATTGATATAGCACACAACCGCAAGGTCATCATAGCGGCTTCTCATTTCATCGATAATTCCGTCGGCAACCATGTGTGCCATTGCACAATCAGCGGTAAGGTCGGGCATAAGAACTTTTTTGTCGGGATTGAGGATTTTAGCACTTTCCCCCATAAAGTACACACCGCAGAACACGATAATATCAGCCTTGCTTTGCTTTGCAATTTTCGCAAGATAGAACGAATCACCGACATAATCAGCCACTTCTTGAATTTCTGCAGGCGCATAGTAATGAGCAAGAATTACAGCATTCTTTTCTTTTTTTAATTGTTCAATCCGATTTTTCATCCGTGTTTTCCTCTTTGTAAAAAGATATTACCTTTACAGATTTTAGCACTAACATTTACAACTGTCAACTTATCTGTAAACATGCGACTGTAGATTTTCACCAACATATTGATGGCCGCTTTGTTAAAAACTCACAATTACATTGTTGCTCAGACCGATACCGTATTTTGCTCTCCCGGTTTTAAAAAGCCATTTTGTTGTCCGAAAAAATTTCACGGCATAACAAAAAAGAGCAGACCCCAACCTGCTCGATACATAACAAATCATATTAAATTCAACTATGAGGAAATGCAAAAAAGAAAAGTGAGTGTTCACTTGTGTTATGAACACTCACT
>JAFSDN010000089.1 GCA_017436245.1 Clostridia bacterium | reverse complement strand
TGGTTAATGGGCTTTGATGTTCCAATAGAACGTGGAGAACGAGACGAAGAAAATAATCCACATCACACAAAAATCCTCATGCCAAATGTGACTTTAGGAGAACTAATTAAGCAGTATAGGATGAATAATAATCTTACAATGGATGAGTTTTCTAAAATGTCTGGGCTGAGTAAAGGCTATATTTCTATGCTTGAAAGGGATGAACACCCAAAAACAAAACAAAGCATAATACCGTCTTTTGAAACTCTTGTTAGTGTCTCAAATGCAATGAATTATGACATAGACTTTTTAATAAGCATTTTATACAGCAAACAGTCCACAAAGCTAAATGACATTCATTCTGCTTCTAACATAGCAGAACGTATACAAGAAATTGCTCATAAAAAAAATATGAGCCTACACACAGCACTTGATGAGTGTAATATAAACCGCAGTTTATTGTCAGAAATGAAGAGTAGAAACTTTTACCCCAGAATAGATGTTATATTAAAACTTTCTGAATATTTCAACTGTTCTGTAGACTACCTCACTTGTAGAACAGACAACCCCAACGAAAGATACAACCCCTCCGGGAAGAAAGCGGGCACACTCGCCGCCGATGAGGAACAGCTCCTTGATAATTATAATAAGCTGAACCCAACCGGAAAAGACAAAGTACAAGACTACACCGAGGATCTAACCGGCAATGAAAAATTTACGAATACTAATTTAAAACCTTCGCCTTTTTCAAAATCGGAACTTCCGGCAGGACCCGAATACCAAATTGCCGCATGGGGAGGCAAGGAAACCAAAGGCACACTGCAACCGCCAATCGAGGAAAAAATAATTTATTAGTTTTTCTTCCCGAATTGTTGTTGAAAAGAAAGTTGAACGCATAGGGAAAATAATCAAGGTCGATTTTCGACCACATAAGGGATGATTAAAATGACAATCAATGAAAGAATAAAAAACCGTCGTAAACAAATCGGAAAAACGGTTGAAGATGTTGCAAAAATCATAAATAAAAATCGTGCTACTGTGTATAGATACGAAAATTCAGACATTGAGGATATGCCGATTTCAATTATTGAGCCTTTAGCAAAAGCCCTTGAATGTTCCCCGGTTTATCTTATGGGGTGGGTTGACAACCCCAACGAAAGATATAACCCTTCTGGGAAGAAAGCGGACACACTCGCCGCTGATGAGGAACAGCTTCTCACCAACTACAACAAACTGAACCCAACCGGAAAGGACAAAGTGCAGGACTACACCGAGGATCTAACCGACAATGAAAAATATACCGCTCCCGAATCCGAGCTTGAAAGAAAGTTGAACGCATAGGGAAAATAATCAAGGTCGATTTCCGACCTCATAAGGAGTGACTTTTATGATACGTTTGAAAGAATTAAGAATACAAAAAAAATTAAATATGCGGCAAGTTGCACACAAGTTAAATATAGCTTATACAACATACTTCAACTACGAAAAAGAAAAGCGAGAACCTAATTCCGAAATGCTTATTTTATTAGCTGATTTCTTCGATGTAACTGTTGATTACTTAATCGGCAGAACAGAATTTCAAAACAACAGCAACGCCTATTCAGAAACACAAAACACTCACCTTGTCACCAATGCGGAGTAGGCTCACCTTCTCGCAGATTATAATAAACTAAACACCCACGGCAAAAAGAAAATTCTTGACTATTTATCCGACATTATAACGATTGAAAAATATAAAACTTGAATATAATTAAAAATAAACCACAAGGAGGCTTTTATATGTCAATCAAATGCACAATCATCATCCAAAAAGAAGATAACTGGTATGTAGCAACCGACATTCACAGCGGTGTTGCTTCTCAGGGAAAAACCATTGACGAGGCTACAGCCAACCTGAAGGAGGCTTTGAGCTTATACTACGAGGATAACCGCCCGGAAGAAACACATCCTGAAGTTTATGTTACCACACTGGAGGTTGCTATATAATGGGCTCAAAATATCCAGTACTCACTCCAAAGGAAATTATATCAGCACTTGAAAAACTCGGCTTTGAATTTGTTAAGCAGAGAGGTAGCCACATCAAATATCAAAAAGGCTCATACACAGTAATCATTCCGAACCATTCGGAGGTTGCAAAGGGAACTTTGAAAAGTATATTGAATATGGCAAACATAGAACTTGACGATTTTTTGAAACTTTTATAAAACTTATCCGCTCCGATGAGCGACCACACACCAACAAAACAAAATAAAAATGCCCTGTGTGCTGGAACACACAAGGCAGGGATATTATTACTTTGACCGCAGGGGTCAAACAGCAATAATAGGGATATTGTGTTGACCGTAGGGGTCAAACAGCAATAACAAGAACACTGTTATTATACCGCTGTTTCCCCTTTGTGTCAAGAACAATTTGAAAGGGGAATTTTTTTATGCAAAAGAAAAGGTCCATAGGACACGTAACCAAAAGGGGCTAAGGAAAATATCTTCTCCGGCTCTCTCTGGGCTTTGATGATTTCGGAAAACGAATTCAGCCGTCAAAGGTAGTAGAATGTAACAATGACAGAGAAGCAGAACGGCTCTTGCTTGAATTTTACAACGAGCGTGAGGATCTGCTCATGCAGCACGTCTCTTTTGTTCCTGAAACTCTGGGGGAACTGTACAGCGAATGGATGCAGCACCACGTCAAGAAAAGTCTGAGAAGGAAAACCGCTGAATGGTATTCCAAGCTCTGGGACGTACACATCAAGAGCGCATCTGCTCTCAAACTGGATATAGTCGCACCGGCACACCTTCACAGAATCATTGACCCGGTAAAGAGCGCCAGAACCCGAAACGCAGTATATAAAATGCTCAAGGCTATGTTCAGCAAGGGCGTTAAATGGGGATATATGAAAAACAATCCCTGTGACCGCATTGATACCCCGAAATATACCGCTCCCGAAAAGAAAGCACTTACAGAGGACGAAATTAAGGCGGCAACAACCGCCATAAGCTCCGAGCCGTTAAAGTATCAGGCAATGTTTTATTTTGCCATTCTGTGCAGTCTGAGACGTCAGGAGATTGTAGGTCTGAAATGGTCGGATATAGATTTTAACGAGAATTATTTCTCAATCAGACGTGCAGCCTCCACCGTTGACGGTGTAGGAACATTCACGGACGAAACCAAAACAAAGAAGTCTGAACGCTCTCTTTTCCTCCCGGACATACTCAAAAATATTCTTATAAGGCTTCACAATGAGCAACTCCGAGAAAAACATATATGGGGTGACAAGTGGGCTGATGAGGACTGGATATTCACACAGCAGAACGGAAAAATAATGTGTTTACAAACTCCTTCCCATTGGTGGAGAGACTTCGCAAAACAGAACGGCATTGAGGGCGTGACATTTCACGGACTAAGGCACACCGCCGCAACGTATATGATAAAAAACAACGTGCCTATATCTACTGTTTCGGGAGTTCTGGGACACGCAAACATATCAACCACTCTGAACACATACACGCACGTTATCGAGGACACCAAGAAAACAGCAATAAATATTATGGCTGATTTCGTCATCGGCACAGAAAACAATGATTTTAGTGCACAAAGTCAAATTATCTGAATACAAAAATCCGCCGTCTGCCGCTTGCAGTCGGCTTTTTTTGTCTATGTGCATTGCACATTCCAGTGCACAAAGTAGTGCACAAACTCCTGAAATCAGCATATTTCAAAAAAAGCTAAAATGCACAAAAACGCAGTAAAATCAAGGCTTTGAGCGATTTTGAATTTTCCTGAAATATGCTTTGATAAGTCTCTTAATCAGGGTGTCCAGGGTTCGAGTCCCTGAAGGTGTACCACCTAAACCCCGCAAGTCACAAGACTTTGCGGGGTTTTTCTTTTCTATTCACGTACCCTTAGGCGACCAACTTTCTAACACTTTTCTAACATTTATTTTTTTCAGGCAAGCAACCCGTTTAAAGTATTCCCAAGCTCCTTTTTATGCTCCATATCAATATGACCATAAATATTCATAGTGGTTCCTATGTCCGCATGTCCAAGCCACTCGGATATTTCTTTCATTTGCCAACCCTTCAGTATAATCGTAGTCGGTGAAACGCTTTGCGTTTTTAGTTTGCGATACATCGCAAACTCCTTTGACAACTGTGGTTTTCAAAGACCGACATTATTGCAATCATGCGTGTCTTTCAAGCTGTGTGCTTGAAAGTTGCGGAATATATTCCGCTTAAAACGGCATTCTGCCGTTTCCACAACAATGATTATAAGCAAACTTGCTGTTGTATGCCTCAAATCGTGCCAGCGAATATGCGACAACCCATTTCTCCTGAGACATTTCCACAATTCATGAGACGGATATGTAGGATAATATGTACTTCCGTCTTCTTTAGTAAAAATATAATCGTTTTGTTCATAACAATTTCCAAATATTTTTTTCTTTTGTGCTGATTTAATTTTCACCAAAATTTCTTTCACTTCATCAAGCAATGAATATGTATAATTTACTGCCATTACCTCTCATTTTCCTGATATAGTAAATTTAAAAATACCGATGTAACAGTATTTAGAGACTTATTCCTGAAGTCTGTCTCCCCTGAAGCATATTGCTCGGTTAGTAGTATTCCCGCAATTTGTAGTTGGAAATTTTTCCTGCGATAGCATCCTCCTGCTAAACTCAGGTGTCACTAGCCTGACAGAAGTTCTCCGAACCTGATTTTAACAGGCTAGCGCCTGTCAAGGACGACAAGTCAAAATATACCGAAATTACGCATTTTCAGGCAGGTTCGCATAGCTTCTATCAGGCTAATATGCCAATGCTGAAATATATCCCGACGATGATATATGTATAATATTTTACACTGTCGTCACAGTGGTCGGATTACTGTCATAACCCTCGCAGTTTTCAATATCCGGAACAGTCCAAAACGCAAAACATTCTGTATTTTATTTAACGCTTTAAGGCTCAATAAAAGGCGGCTGTCGGTTCGACAGCCGCCTTTTACGTTAAAGAACAATGTAATTACTCCATGCACATTTTCCGTCCTTATCAAAGGCTTCAACACGCATCCATTTTTCCCACTCGTTGATTTTACATTCAGCGTGGGTAATACCTTCTCCCTTTACAATCTTGTTTCCGCCGGAAGAATTTGAAATAAAATCCATTCTGACACATTCGCTGCAATCAACGATTATGTTGGCACCTTCACGTCTGACATAAAGCTCAGGACCCTGAGTTGCATAAAACTTTTTTTCGGCTATTGCCGCAAGAATATCCTTGGTGCTGTTGCTTTCGGCATTTACCATAACATATGAAGGAATACCGTCTCTTTCGTCATAGTAATGTGAATCCTGTGTTGCTGTCAACGGGAAGAAAATCCCTTCATTTGCAAGCACATCCACAATATAACCCGAATAAGCACTGTGGCCATCCTCTGCCGACAAGCCATTGTAAATTTCAAGCATTGAAAAACCTTTCAGCTCCTTCACGTCCTGCATTGTGTTCAGTGACCATGCGGGGTGGGCAAGTACTGCCACCCCGCCCACATCGATGATTGCGTCAATAATCTGCTGACGTGTTGCCCCCGCTTTATAAACGGGTTCTTTCTTCATACCAACACCCACAATGTGCATAACACCCTTTATAGTGTCTCTTCCACAATTGTTCATGTTATATTCACAGCCTGCAATAATCTCAATGCCCGAAAGCTCATTGCGAGGATAAAAATGCCAGTGATCGGTTATTGCAATTGCATCAAATCCGTCTGCAGCATACTTTTTTGCTACTTCCTCAGGAGTCAGCAAACCGTCAGAGAGGGTTGTGTGCAGATGCAGAGCAACCTTGTACCATTTTTTACCCGTTTTGTCAATATACATAATTTAATTCTCTTTCAAATCAGAGATTTGATGCACATTCCAGCATCGGCACAAAGCTGCTCATATCTTCAAAAAGAAATGCCTTATAATACCAGCCGTTTGCCGAAGCAGGCAGATTCTTGTCTGTAACGCCTGTCTTTGATAAATCAACATCCTTTAAAACAACAGCAACAAGCCTGTCATCCATATCATATTCTGCAACAATCAGCTTTGCCGTACCTGTTCCCGCCTTTTCAATATTCACAACTGCTGTGCCGTTAAAGTCCACAGAAAGCGACATTTCGGGCTGAGCCGCAAGAACAAATGAAGCCTCTCTGAAATAGAACGCCTTATCGGATGCATTGTCCATAATTTCAATCTTTATGTACTTTGTTCCCTTTGGAACCGATTTTGTTGTTGCATATCCCCACTGCCACTGGTTTCCGTCACCTGCATTGAATTTTCTTGTCCAGTCTGCAAGAACTTCGTCATCCTCAGTCTTGACAGATGTGTTTCTGAATGTCAAATCCTTGAAATTCTCACCGTCGCTCGAGTATGTGATAACAGGATGCTTCATTGCCGCATTTCTTGAGAAATCAAATGATACCTGTGAAAAAGCAAGACCATCTGCCGCTTTGTAAACAATCTCAGCCGCCTTTGTTTTGTCTGCAACTGTCCAGAGTGTGCTGTCTGACTCTATGGTGTTTTCAACCTGTGCAATGTTTGTTACTGAATATGTCTTACTGAAATCTGCAAAGCTGTCAGTACCGTTTTCAGAAACAACATTACGAACAATAGCTGTCAGGTCAATCTCATTAAAGAACAGCTTTCTGATGTCATTATTAGCAACCGAACCTGCCTGAACAGAAATCTTCACGTATTTTGTTCCTGCAGGGAAGCTGCCGTCAAATTTATATCTTTCACGATATAAATTTCTGCCATCTGCAGTTGCAGAATCTATATATTCCCAACCTGCACCCACCAATGACGCACTTGTCATAGGTGTATTCAGATTTGTATAAGTCAAACCATCCTCCGAATAAGAAATTACGGGGAAAATAATTGGATCCCATCTGACAATTTCAACATGAATGCCGCTCAACTCAACATTATCCTCCACCTTATACACAACCTCTGCCGCATTAGCTCCGTTTATCATCTGCCATGCAGTTGTATCCTTTGCAGCAAACTCATTCACAGCCGATGCAGGTGCAATCTGAAGATTTGTTGAATTATACACATTGCTGAAATCCTCACAGGTATCATTCACCGAACCTGAAAGAACGTTGTGCTTCATAACAGTCAGCGCCGCTTTTCTCAGATAATACGCTGAAGTTGATGCATTGGCAGGAATTTCAACCTTAATATATTTTGCCTCCACAGGAAGATTTTTGGAGGTTGAATATCCCCACTGCCAGCTACTTGCATCATTGGCGTTGAATATTCTTGTCCAGTCTGCCAATGTTTCCGCATCTTCACCTTTCACAACATCAAATCTTTTGGTAATATCCGTAAAGCTTCTACCATCCACTGAGTATGAAATAATCGGATATATCATCGGATTGTTTCTTGAAATTTCAAGAGATACCGCTGTAAAGAACGAATTGTCTGCTGTCTTATATACAAATTCAGCAGCTTTTGTCTTGTCAGTTACAGTCCAGAGAGAGCTATCGGACATAATTGTACTTCCGGACACGACACCGATATTAGATACCGAATACAGATTGTCAAAGCTCTCGAATTCATCTGTGATGCTCTCAGAAATCTCGCTGTGCTTTATTCCCGAAAAAACAATTTTTTTGAAAAATGTTCTGTCTGTTGCAAGGGAACCCTCCTGCATTTCAATTTTGATGTATCGTGCATTGGCAGGAATTGACTTTGTCGTTGCATAGCCAAACTGCCAGAGATTTGCTTCAGACGAGCTGAATATTCTTGTCCAGTCTGCAAGAACAACCTCATCCTCACCCCTCTGAACATCCATTCTTGTTGTGAGGTCTGTGTATGTAACGCCGTTCTCCGACCAGGAAATTACGGGGTACTTCATTATTCCGTCACGCGAAAACTCAAAATATACACTTGCAAGCTCAATATCTTTTTCAAACTTGTAAACAATTTCTGCAGCTTTTGCACCGTGCTCAAGCTGCCAGATTGTGTTATCGTTGTAACCCTCACAGGTGAGAAGTGCATTATCCGTCACCTGTCTGATGTTTGTTATTGAATAAACATTTGAGAAATCGGCAAGTTCATCTGTCAGGCTCCCGGTTGTTACAATATTGCCGCCCGTGGTTGCTGTTTCCGCAAAGGAAACACCGCTTACTGTTGCTATTATCATTATCAATGAAATAATAGCTGCCAACATTCTTTTTTTCATTTTCCATTCCTCCTGAAAATTTATATTTTTTTGTGCCCTAAAAGGGTACATTTAATTATTTTTCGCTTGTAGCAAAATCTATTATGGGAACAAGCCTGTCATCAAACAAAAATGCTTTGAAATAGTCTTCATTTGATGCTTCAAGCTGTTTTTCAACCACTGTTCCCGCAGAATCAAGGTCAACCTCAAACATCTTGCCCGACAAAGCTCTGCCATCTCTGTCATAGCCTGCAACAAAAAGGTTCAATCCCTTGTCTTCCGTACCATTAATACCAAAAACCCTTGCTTTACCATTTGAATCAACCTTCAGACTATATACCCGCTCTGTTCCATTCAAAGCCGTTTCAATTCTGAGCTTTGAAAGATATATCTGGTCCTGTCCGGTAAACTCATTCACATCAATTCTCAGATACTTCATTCCCGAGGGAATTTCGGAGATATTGCACCTAAAATGACTTCGGTTTTCAGAACCGTATTGATTCGGGTAAACCTTATCGGTAATTTCCGATGATGCAGGCCAGTCCGCAAGAGAAGATACTGCCGTGTAATCTGTTCCGTTTGCCGAGACCGAAATCACGGGACGTCTTGTATTCTTATATGTTTTATACACATATGCATCAAGAGTAATATTATCCAGCTGATGTCCGTCCGGGAGCCTGTATTCAACATACTTATCCCTTGTCTGGAATGGCGTTGATGCAACAAATCCTGAAAAATCATCGTCATAAAGCGTAAGGTTTGAGACAATATCAAGCTGTTTCACTTCATATTCCTTTTCAAAATCATTGAAGTCATCAACTATTGTCAAGCCGGCACTGTATGCAGAGGACGGAATGTAATAGAAGTAGTCCAGAATTTCCTCACCGCCCATATTCAGCTTTATTACATACCGTGAGGTGTCAGCCGCATCATCAGGGTTATAGCCGTCCAACGGGAAGGTAAAGGAGCATTCATTATCCGTGACAGTTGTCTGCTCACCGGTTTTTAACGAAGGCTCGCCGAAAATCTTTACATTTCCGCCTTGGGTGGTGGTATATAATGTTGCGGTTACCGTCTGTTCAACTCCGTTTGCATCTGCAACAATCCTTACCGTGCCGTCTGCCTCACTGATTCTGTAATCTATTCGTCTGTATTTTATGCGGCCATCCTCAGGACTCCATCTTGGGAGCTTGCCTTCAAAGTCCATAGCCCCAAAATATCCGTCCTTTTCATTTCCGTCCTCATCAAACATAAGGGGGAACATTTCATTGGTATATTCCGATTGTCCGTCGCAAATTCCCCACAAACCAACACAGGGTATACTGTCCGAATACTTTCTGAACAAATCAAGTAAGGAGGCATATTTTCTTGCCTGAAGGGCACACAGCTCGTCATACATATAATCGGGAAATCTCAGCGACGCATCAAGCCTTGCCTGCAAACCATTCCAACCTTCATAGGTCGTTCCGTCAGAAGTAGCGTAAGATACCATTTTCAAATCATGTTCTGTAATGTATATATCGCACAGTCCTGAAAATCTTTTGAGCATGGATTCAACATCTGCCAGATCCGTATCCACTCCGTAATGCATCTGAGCTCCCAGCTGAACGGGTATTCCCGCATCTCGCATTTCCTTGATTTTGTTATAAAGCACCGTTTCCTTTTCCTTGTCCCAAGTATAGGCATTGTCGTTGAGGATAAGAACCGCATCGGGGTCGGCTTCATGAGCCCACCTGAAGCAATCGTTTATCCAGCTGTCATCATTTGTTCCAAGGAGCTTCCAGAATTTTGTATATGTACGCCACGCACCCCTGTCCATATACGGCTCGTTCAGGACATCATAAGCATAAATTCTGCCCTTATACTTTGTCATAACTGTTTTGATATGATTTTCAAGTCTTTTGAGAGTAAGCTCTCTTGCACCTTCAACGGGATTTCCACTTGAGTCAAAAAGCGAATTTCCGTTTTCATCTTCAAAGAACCAGGTGTTTGAGGTGTTTCCGTTCTGTGCATAAGCATCAAAGAAGTCCGGACAAACCAGAGTATGAGCACGGAGCTTCATGTTGTTTTCCTCAGCATAATTCAAGGATGCATCAATGGAGCTCCAGTCCCAGTCATTCTCGCCGTAATGAATCCATGACTTTGCACCGTTTTCCGTCACCATAACATTTGCCTGACTTGAAATCAAGGCATGGTACTTTTCAAGATACTTTGGCTCTACCGCCATACAAATATCAAAATACTCACTGTATTCCTCAAACATGGAACGAGCGTATGCATTTTCATTTCTGACACAAAAATCCACTTTTCGTATGTACACATCAGTCAGTTTTGACAAGGCATCCTCCGCCAGCCATACTTTCACAAACTTTGCACCTTTTGGCAAATAGCACGAAAGAGTAAAACGGTTGTAATAAGAAGATGTGCCATCCGGCTTATATACTGTTCCGTTGTGATACCATTCATCACAGGAATACGCCTTTTCGTCCATAACAGGTGAAACATCGGTATAAGTCACATTATCTTCAGAATACGAGATAACAGGAAATTTAAGCATACCCTGCCGCATAAGCTCAACGGTTATCTCCGAAAATTCCTTCCCCTCTGCCGCCTTGTACACAACCTCCGCTTTTTTTGAAAGCTCCGCTGCGCCAAAAGCTGTTGTATCATCCAACCCCCTTGCTTTGACTTCCGATGGTACAGCCACACTCATATTCGATGAAGAATATATCCTTGCAAAGCTGTCACAGGTATCAGTTGTCTTTTCTGACACTCCGTCTGTTTTTTCAACCGAAAGGCTTATTTTGCTGAGCATCAAGTCATTTTGCGACGAAACTGAATTTTTCTGCATCCAAACCTTAACCGCTCTTGTGTTTTGCGGCAACTCCGAAAACAAACTGAAGCTGTCATAGCCGGATGACAAGCTGCCCCCATAAACCCAATCGTAATTTTCGTCATAATCCGCAATTGCCATGGGAATATTTATGTTTTCAAAGTTTTTCCCATCGGTTGAATATGCAACTACCGGGAATTTTATTTTATCTCGTTTTGCAATTTCCAGTTCAACTGCCGAAAATTCCTTTCCTGCCTCTGACACATAAATCAGTTCAGCAATTTCCGAAACATTTTCCACGCACAAAACACTTGCATCATCAAGACCTGCGTTTGAAACAGTCTGAACAAAATTTTCCACGCCGGACAGCTTAGATATGTCACCAAGCTCATCAGTTATACTTTCTGAAATCCGCAGCCCCGAATCAACCTCAATTTTTGCTTTTCTGAAATAATACGGATTTGCCGAGGCATTGGCAAGGGTTTCAATTTTGACAAATTTTGCACCTGTGGGAATCTCTTTTTTTGTTGAATATCCATATTGCCAGAGATTTTCGTCTCCGGCATTGAACAATCTTGTCCAATCCTGCTTTACGGTGTCATCTTCATCCTTCATTGCTGTCATCCGTGTTGTCAAATCATAATACGTCTCACCGTCATATGAATAAGACAAAACCGGATAAATCATTGAGCTGTTCCGTGAAAACTCAAAATAAATACTTTTTATTTCACCGTCCCCCTTGATTGCATAGACAATTTCAGATGATTTTGTTGTATCATCAACCATCCACAGGGTGTTGTCGCCGTAAGCCCGGCTTTCAAGTATCGGATTATTTTCAACTCTTTTTAAATTATCGTAGGAATAAACATTCTCAAATTCTTCAAAAATTTCCGTCAGATTTGAGGTCAGCTCATTGAAGGTACCAAGGGCAAATGCAATCCGCTTCAGATAAATGGGTCGAACCGATGAACCTGCCTGAATTTCAACCTTAACATATTTTGCACCTTCGGGAATGGTCTTTGCCGTTGAATAGCTGAACTGTCCCAGATTGTTTTTGTCCCCTGACTGAAGCTTTGTCCAATGAGTCGCAACCGCAGCACTATCACCTTCCGTCGTGGTCATTCTTGTTGTCAGGTCGGTATAATTCACACCATCGACAGAATATGACAGAACGGGGTATTTTATTGAGGTCATTCTTGAAAACTCAAATTCGACCTGAGAAAAAAGCATTCCTTCACTTGCTTTAAAAACAACCTCTGCCTTTTTTGATGTGTCTGTCACTGTCCACAGATTGCTGTCATTATAATATGTATTTGTCAACAATCCATTGTTTTTAACCTGATTAACATTATCAAAAGCAAACACATTATCAAAATTCTCAAAATCATCAACAACGTTTCTGCCCTTTACGGTCCTCTCTCCGCCCGAAAATACTGCCTTCCGCAAAAAAGTCCTGTCGCTGCCAAGAGAACCCTCCTGCACCTCAAACTTTATGTATCTTGCAGAAGCGGGAACCGATTTTTCGGTTGAATAAACGTGCTGATAACCATTGACTTCACTTGCTGTCATTATACGCTTCCAGTCTGCAAGCACAACCTCGTCCTCACCACGCTGAACATCCATCCTTGCAGTCAGGTCGGTATAAGTCACACCATCCTCCGACCACGAAATGACAGGATACTTCATGACAGCGTCACGTGAGAATTCAAGATATACACTGTTTATCCGTATACTATCTCTGAATCTGTAAACAACCTCAGCGGCATTTTTTCCGTTTTCAAGCTGCCATATGGTGCTGTCATTGTAAAGCTCATTGGAGAGCAAGGCGTTGTTGGTTACCTGCCTCAGATTTGTTATTGAATATACATTGGAAAAATCGGCAAAGTTTTCGGTAAAATTCCCGTCACTCAAAACAACTCCCGATTCTTCAGCATATACGCCATACGTCAGTAAAGAAAGAATCATGCACAGACACAGGCAAACAGATAAAGCTCGTTTGAACATTCTACCACACCTTTCAAAGTTATTTTATAATAAGAACCGTTACAATACTTGTAAAAAGCGTACGCACAATAACCCTTGATGCCGCATCTTCGTCCTTCAGATATGTTCTTATGTCACTCAAAGAACCTACGCTGACGGGATTTCTTGTATTATTTCTGTCATAGATATAAACCCTTGCTTCTGCCGTGCTGTATGATTCACGGGCTGCACTTTCAATATCATTCAATGATAATACCGGTGCAACCATCATAGCGTTTCCGTAAGTATGATATGCATATCCCTGGGTAGTATAAAACGCCGTATCCTTGCCATAGCCGTTGTTAAGGTCGGGAATTCCGTCCTTGTTGCTGTCATATCCAAAACGGTCCTCAGGGCCGTAATAAACCGTTTGCAGGACATAAATTTCTTCTCTGTTATTCAAAGAAAACTGTATCAGGTCACCCTGCTGCGGTTCCCTTTCAAGTCCGAGGTTAGGGCTGAGCTTGTATGTAGCATATGAACCCAGATAATATCCGCTTACGGTTTTGAAGGTCTCGCCCTCATCTGTATACACAGCACCTATGCTGTCAACAAGCATTTCATGACCTTCACCCACAAGCTCTTTTTTTGAGCTGTCCTTATACACAATCACAACATCGGCAACAATCTTGTCCTTTGTATAATTAAACGCAGCAATATCATAAGTATAGTTATCCGAAAAATATGCTCCCGAGCTTAACTGAAAGTTATCATCAAGGTTTCCCTGAACAGGTGTATTCACAACAAATACAACCGAGTTTGCATCAACCAGCGCCTTTCCCGAAAAACACATACCGCGCTTTTTGTAATATGCGCCCACACCGTCAGAATACTTCAAAACATTTTTTAAAGTGTTTTCATCTTCATAGCTGCTGTTTACAAGCGCTGTATCAATTTCAGAAATCTTACCATCCCCGTCGGTCTTATACCTTATAAGCTGAGCAAGGGGAAACTCATTTGTGAGAACCGGGTTTTCCATTGCTGCACTTTGACGAAGATACTCTGTTATTTCATCTGTTTCTTCTCCGAATGATGATTTATCTGTTCTGTAAGCCTTTCCGTCTATTTCAACCCGGTCAGCAAAGTCAAATGCCTTTGACTCACCCACAATTGTATATATATTTGCTTTCAGTTTTCCGTTGAAGCCTCTTTCACGACCTGCCGAAATCAGAATACCTGCAAGCAAATCCGAATTAATTTTATCAAAAAACGCTATTTTTCCTTTTCGGTCACGCAAAAACCTGCCGTAGTCTCCTGCAACGGGCACAACTTCATTTTCCCCAAAGATACTGCTGCAAAGGTCATATTCGGTGCCGTCAATTACAATTCTGTCCTCATAAGCCTTTTCAACCTTTCCCATTACCGAATCCTGTCCGATATAAACATTTCCGCCCTTTGAATTTTCTTCTATTGAAGCAACACTTCCTATTGACAAATCCGAAAAACCAATTTCCCTGCCGTTTTTGTCAAAGAAGCGCCAATTTTCCATATCCTTTATTTCGAGATTACGGTTTGCCGCACTTCCGTCATAAATAACATCTTCTGTTCCGCCCAAAGCATCTATCTTTATGTTATAGTAACTTCGAACAATCACCGCATCATATACTTTATCACCCGTATTTTCAATAAGTGTGACATCCCCGTTTTCAGGTGCAAGCCTGTTCATATCAAATGCCGGGTCTTCAATGGCTCTGCCATTGAAAATAATAGCAGCATCATCTGAAATTCGTGCCGTTTTTTCTTTGTTTGAGCCTTCATAATATTTATATACTCTGTTTGAATATTCCACATTTTCATCGTTCAATTCAAGAACGGTACATTTATCCGAAACACATATACAAAGTACATCCTTTACAGCTGTCGTATCACGGTTTATCTTGTAATAAACATCAACTCTTTTTCCAAGAAAATCCGTTGCATTATCCGAACAACGGAAAATAATTCCGTTTACTTTTATCTCATTTTTGCCGAGATTTGACTCACCGTAAAGCTCTGTGACTTCGGTTGCTTCCACAATTCCGCTCTCTTTCATCACCTTCAGAACCTCTGTCATATACGTTCTGTCAGGAGTGGTTTCATAGGTCACATTCTCGCCTATTCCCGAAACAACAGGATATTCCGCCTCCAATGCATTGCACAGGATCCTTGCAATATTTATGCCGTCAAGATTTTTTGTGGAAGCACCTGCGGCAAGACCAACCTTCTGAGCCGTGCTCAGATAGCCTGCCACATAACCGCCATTGAGTTCTGCCAACCATTTGTAACCAATAATCTTAACAAGGGTTTTTGCCAGTTCTTCGTATGAAACCGCCTTATCGGGTGCAAAAGTATAATCACCGTTGCCTCTCATAAGCCCTAGATTCACCGCCGCATATATTGCCTCAGCCTTTGGATGCTCGTCATCCACATCAGTGAAATATACTTTTTCATTTGATTCCACATCATTTTGCAGCGCTGACATTCTCACTGATATTTCAGCAAATTCACCTCTTGTCAGCCCGGTTCTGCTCAGAAATACTTCAGGTGTCTCTGTTATTATCCCCAAGCCCTGAAGAAGAGCAGCTTTTGTTATATCCTTCTGTTCAAATTCAATTTTCGTGTCTGTTGCTGTAATGTTCAACATACTCAGCATAAAAAACACCATCAACAAGCACACAGTTCTGAAAAATATTGTTTTCTTCTTAAACATTCTGCCGCCTCCTTATCTTTTTGCTATTTCCTGCATCACCAGATAGATAACCTTTGCAGCCTCCGCTCTTGTTGCAGAATCTTTAGGTTCAAACATTCCGTTTCCTTTTCCGTTTATAATACCTATATTACTCAAAACAGCAACAGCCTCGGATGCATATTCTGAAATGTTATCCTTATCCGAAAAAACAGGCTCGGCATTGTGTTCCTCTTCTGTATTGAACGCTGTTCTGTACAAAATTGCTGCCATTTCTTCTCTGGTTATTTCATAGCCTGTTCCGAAAAATAAATCGGTCACACCGTTTATTATTCCGGAGGAGTAGGCCTTTGAAACATAAGGATAGAACCAATCATTTTCCAATACATCCGCAAAAACAACTTCCTTTAATTCCTCAGGTTCAATTTCAAGGGCAAGAACAACCATCTTGACAAATTCTTCTCTTGTCACGGTTGCGTCAGGCTCAAACTGCATTTTTGCACGCCCTGAAACAGCGCCTGCCTTTTCAAGAGCAATAATACTTTCCTGCGCCCATTGTACGTGCTCAATGTCTGTAAAAGGCAGCTTTCCTGCGCTGTTGTCAACCGTGTTAACCTCTTTTATAATATCAGAAGAAACATTAACCCGACCGCCTCCGCCGCTGCCGCTACTGCCGCCACCGCCTTTACCTGAGCCTGAAGATGATTTTGAGTCTTCTATTATTTCTTCAATAATACTCAAAAACTTCTTTGCGGCATCATCAGGCTTTTTAACCTTGTTGTTCTTAATGTATTTCTGCAATTCAGCTTCTGCTTTTGCTTTTTGAGTTTTGCTGAGGTCATCATATTCGTCTGAATAGTCTGTTTCAAACAATTCACTGAAATCATTCATTACGTCTCTTACAACAACATAGTTCTCGGCACTTGCAATGGCATTGTTCAGCACCGAAACATTCAATGCCGAATCAAAGTCTGTTCTGTTGGCATAACTCTTTCCTGATACTTCGTCAGCAACAGCCATGACAACCTTTTCGGCTGATTTTGTCAGAACCTTGAAGGAAGGTGCATCAAAATTTCCGCCGCTGAGAACATCCATTGCCTGCTCATCAGTTGGTGCAGTTGTTATAAGCTCATTTAACTCATCCTTTTCTGCCATATCCAGAATGACTTTTTCCTCAATTGCACGTTTTATGCTTTCTAAAGTTGCATCAACCGGCTTTGAAGGCGAGCCATCAATCAATGAACATATTTCCTCTGCAGAAACATCGCTGAGATAAGTCCTTCTTACGCCAACCAAACGCAATACGTCCTCTGTAAAATGTATCGCAAGCTCCTCTCCGTCACCCGATTCCAACGCCGATGCAATATTCTCACACAACGTTATCACATCGTCACCGATAAAGTATTCAATGGACAATTCCTCAGGTTCTTCCATGGCACCTGTTCTCAGCAACGCTGTGTATGTCCCTGTTTTCACGTTTCTCAGTCTCAGCTTAACCGAAAAGTCACCCATTCCGTCTTCTTCCTTCAAAAGAACTCTTTTAAACGAATTGACCGCAACATCCGCATCAGCGTCATCCGCATTATCAGCAGTAAAGCCCGGATTCAACAAACTGATTGTCAGCCAGCTGTCTGTTTTGTCAACAGGCACAGAGCCATAAATAATAACATCGTGCTTTTCAGCATCTGCAACATAAAAATCTATACTACTCTCAGAGGCAAACACCACCGCAGAACAAGCAAGAACAAAAACACATACAGCAAAAACCACTTTTTTTATCATAATATATATTCCACTCCTTCCCAATCCGTTTCAACCTTATTCAGAGTATACCGCAGTATTTCCAATGGATATACCGTTCTTTATGTCGCTTATTACATTCAGCTCCGCACTAATCTTTTCATCAGATTCAGGAATTATCGTTTCAACATACAGCTCGGTTTTTTTGCCCGCCTTTGCATCTATTCTCTGTGAAACAATCTTCACTATGTCCGCGCCTTCATACACAACCAGAATTGCCGTCACAGGAATATCCTCGCCTGCCTGAGAACTTACATATGTTTTCGCAGAAAGCATATTGCCATCGCTGATCTCAAAGACAGTCTTTTCTTCAGCAAGCAGCCACGCATAACCCTCTGCCGTGTCCAGCTCAATATCTATGGCTGTATACAATACAGAATCGGCATTTTCCATCACAACACTCTTTGCATTTAAAGGAAGCTCAGCATATAATATTCCGTCACTCAATTCGCCGTCTTCAGCCACAGAAAATGGTATAACCCGTCCTTTCGCATCATATACATTCAAGTTCAAAGTCAGGGAATCACCTTCATATGCCACCGAGAAAGTTTTTATCCTCTTTCCGCTTACGGCTCTGTATCCCAGCTTGCCGCCACTCATTGCTATAAAACCGTTTTCCGTCTGTTCAATATTCTCGCATACACTTGCAAAATCAAGAGTTTCAAAGGCTTCTGAATAAACATCATCACTTATTATCCCGGCGCTTTCAACATTCAGAATTGCATTTCTCATAAAAAACTTGTCATTTCGAACCACATATCCGCCACCAAGCCATATTTTGACGTATGTTGCGCCCTCAGGAAGTGCCTGTTTGAATCTATACATTTCACGGTATTCAAAACCTGCATTTCCCTGATGTGCCCAGAAACCGCCATATGCATCATCGTTCAAAGACGGTGACGTCATGGGTTGGTTTATGTTTGTATAAACTACACCGTCATAGGAATAAGAAACAACAGGGAACTTTATCTGATCCCATCTTGTTATTCCCAATTCAATTTCTGTTATTGTCTTGCCTGCCTTTGCCTTATAAACAATCTCTGCCGGCTTTGCAACATCTGTAAGCTGCAAGGATGTTACATCTTTAAATCCCAGTCCCTCCAGCTCCATTGCAGAGGACATTTCAAAGTTTTTACAGCTGTAAACGTAATCAGAATTCTCATATTCGTCCGTTATGCTTTCGCTCACTTCCTTTACAGCTTCAACCTCAACAGCAATATTTCTCAGATACATCGGACGAACCGTAGAATTTGCCTGTATTTCAATTTTCAGGTATCTCACGCCCGAAACAGCTTTTTCTGCAGCATAAATATGCTGAGCACCGTTTTCTCTGCTTGCCGCCGCAAGCTTTGTCCAATCACGGGAAACCGTTGCATCATCACCTTTGGCGGATGACATTCTTGCTGTTATATCCGTATATTCAACACCGTCTGCCGAAACAGAAATGACAGGATACTTCACGTCGGTCATTCTGGAAAACTCAAAGTAAATATTTGACATAAACACATCTTCACCAACAGCATACACAATCTCAGCATTCTCGGCATTGGAGCCCATTGTCCACAGATTGCCGTCACCGTACTGCTCGTTGGTCAGAATCGAATTGTTTTCCACCCTGATTATATTGCTGTATGAATAAACCTTGTCAAAAGCTTCAAAGTCATCAGCAAAATTTTCGGTGTTCACATTCTGAGGCCTTTCTGACTGAACTGCATAAACTTCACCATTTTCCCCATTAAGTATTTCCTCAATACTCTCCTCTGCCGCAAGCTCACTGCCGAAGCAAACCATGCTTTGTGATAAAACAACTCCGCAAAGGGTAATATATGCAATTAACTTACTGATTTTGTTTTTCATATAAATTGAACCTCCTTAAAGGGAATAATTCCGTCCCATATTCATCAGGACAAAATCCAACGGCAGCATTATCTTTTTGTCCTTTATTTCAACTGTCTTTAACATATCTGTTTTTTTGCCGTTAACAAACACAGTTGTCTGCCCTGCTCTGAAAATAAATTCTGTGTTAAATAAAATAAGAATAATTTCATCGTTGCTCATGTGGTATCTGACAGTTCCACCCAGCGCTGATGCAAGATTTCTTGCTGAAACATAGTCTGTTCCGTCTTCCGAAACGCAATTAAGTGTATAGGCAAGCCCGTCAACTGTTATTTCTTTTTGAACGTCTCCGTCAGATTGCACAGCAGATTCCTTCTGCACCTTGTTAACCAGCCTTGCTGTTCCCCAGAGTGTTGGCGTAATGGACGATTCATTAACATTATCGCAGAATTTCCTTACGCTTCGCCTCTGGTCTGTACCGTCAACCATATCGGTAATCAACGCTTCAAAGCCAAGAACATCATCTGTCTTGTTCTCCTTTTTGTGCATATGATAAACAAACTCCGCTGTATAGCCGTCGTCTGTCACATTTCTTGCCGCATCAAACCAGTCCATTGCCCATGCACCGCCGCCCCAGCCTGACAAAATTCCGTCCCAGGTTATTCTGAGCTGACAGTCGCCTTCTATATAGCTGGCACCCTTCTGATTTTTCTCGCTGACAAAAATCTCAACATTATCCTTGAACCAATCGTACTGATTATCCGAACACAAAATATCGTCCTTTACTTCAACAAAAACATAGAAGTTATCCTCATCCCACAAACAGCGGACATTTCCTGTTGCACCTGCCCCTGTTTTTCCGCTTATTTGCCTGTCTATTTCAAGAACCTCGGTCTTGTCCCACACAGCATCCTTTTTGCCGTCAACCACAGGAGTGCCGTAAACCGCCTGAATTTCTCTTGGTGTGTAGTTGTTTGCATAAGCAATCTCAACAATATCATCCGTTGTCCAACGGGGTTCTTTTTTCTCAAAATCAAACATTCTGTAAAACGCAGGATATGGCTCAAAATTGAAGTCAAACAGAAGAACACAGTCCTCGGTGGTTTTTGTTTTCCAGCTTGTGTTGTCCGAAACACACCAGAATGTCACCATTTCAATGATGTCCGCATTATCCCTGAATAAATCAAAGATTGACGCCCACTTTTTTGCAAGAAGCTCATGCTTTTGTTCTCTGGTCAGCGAAGATGTCTCGCCGTTCATATCCGAAGCAACAGCCGCACTGCTGAGAGCCAAATCAAGCTCGGTTATTGCAATATTAATTCCCAGCGCACGGGCTTCGTCAAGCATTGATTCAATTGAGCTTCCTTCAATAATCTCGTCCTTTTTATATACAATTGTGTTAACACCCCAGTGTCCCTGCTCACCAAGAAGAAAAACATCCTTTGGAACACCCCTTTCAAGTACACGGGGAATAATATTGTGCCAGATAAGGTCTCGCTTGTCCTGATCCACAAGACGGTTATCAAGAAAAATCAGCTTTGCATCGGGGTCTGCCTCATGCGCCCATTTGAAAATATCGGCAATAAAGTCCAGAAACTTTTCATCATCGTTAAACACCTTGTATTCAGGCAAAAAACGCTTGAAATCAGTTTCAAAGAGCTCGTTAACCACATCATAGTATTTAACCTTTCCCTTATAGTGAGAAACAACCGTCTTTATATAACGTTCAAATCTTTTCCTGAAAACATCTTCTGAAACGGGCCCGCCGCCGGGCTGAGTAAACACCCATGCAGGTGTTCCGGGATAAAACCAGAGGGCATGGAGCCTCACAACCATATCATTTTCAACACCGTAATTAAAAATCTGGTCGGCAGTTGTGAAATTGAAAACCCCCTCCCGAGGCTCAAGTCCGTGAAAATGCGACTGGTTTTCCGAAACCATGGCGCTGAACTGAGATTCCAGAAGCTCGGGAGTGGTTGCCAAATCAAAGGGCTCAGATGCTGCACCAATGGGAAAATAATCCTTATATGCCTCCTTCAATGATGGAAGCGTGCTGTAATCAAAGGTGGGGGGCAGTGTTCTCCTTATTCTTTCACCGCCCACCTTAATAAAAGGCTCCTCATTTATTTCCATTTCAAGAAGATATAAATTTCCCGGCGCCGTTTTGGAATTATATACAATTTTAATAAATCTGTTTTCCTTCAGCACTTCAGGATTTGTGTACACTCTGTAGCCGCTCAGCTTTCTGTGCTCGGCATATTTATCTTCGTTGTAATTTACACCGTCAACTGAAAGGAAAAGAGTGAAATCGGGGGAATATTCTGCAATATCCCCCGTAAGTGTCAACGTATATGAGCCGATTTCAAAAGGCACTTCATATACAATTTCTGCACCCTTGGAAAGTCCAACGAATTGTAATCCGTTTTTGTAGCCATAGAACTTTTTGGGGTCAAGCTCCATTGCCTTTATACCCTCTGAAAAGGATTTCATCTTTGCTGTGTTTTCGTAGCTGTCAACAAAGACTTCGTATTGAGCCTTAGCATCCGCACCTCCGTTTTCAGCATAAACACAAAAATTACTCAGTATTATGCAAAACAACAAAAGGATTGGCAAAACCCGTTTTTTCATAAAATCCACCTTTCCTCTCACGTCTGATTATTTTTCCAAAGCACTGAAACGCTCCTTTGCAATCTTCATTTCTTCGGTATTAAACTTCTCAACCTTGTCATACCCAATTGAATCCAAATCACTCAGCAGCTTCTTCCATGCTGCAATACCTTCATCTTCGGTTTTTGCCATATAAATACCCGGAGTTGCCTTGCTTATGATATTCAGTGCCCGTGTTTCAATAATACCCTCTTCGCTTTCGGGACTTGCAGTTTTCATAAGTGATCTCCACATATTTTCAGTATCAATGTACTTATCAGCAATTGGTCTGTCTTCCTTCTCATATACAGGCTGTTCAACACTTGGTGGGGGCAGTACCCTGTTCCAGTTGTGATGTATAACTCTGAAGGTTGTTATACCTGTTTTTTCACGGAAGCCTTCCTCCTGGCTTCGTGTTGCATAGGAATCGGTCTGCTGAATTGTGTTTTCGTCAACTCTCACCCAGTCCTCGCCTTCAACTCCGTAATGACGGCGAAGCACACATTCTTCGCTCCACATATAGCTTGCAAGCTTGAATGCAGCTTCAGGATTCTTAGCTTCTCTCGGTACAACCGTAACAAGCCACGGCTTTCTTGTGAACGTTCTGAGTGTAATGGGTCCGTCTGTTGCATTCATAGGCTCAATAACCTTATATCGTGCACCGGGGCAAACCTTATCAAGTGACTTGTTTATATCAATCATGGCGTCAAACTGCCACAAAACAACAAAGCTCAAACCGTTTGACAAATCCTCTGTTATCTGGTCGGGCTTCTTCACATAGGCTTCCTTATCAATAAGTCCTGCCTGATTGAGCTTTGCCATATACTTAATAAATTCTTCATACTGCGGATTCTTCCAGGGCGAAACATAATTTCCCTGTTCATCAATATAAAAATCTTTAATACCAAAAGAGCTTGCCAGTCTTCCGATACCGTTCATACTTGACCACATGCAAAGGGGTATTGTTTTTTTGCCGTTGATTTCGGGATATTTTTCCTTAAATGCAACAAGAGCATTATAAAAGCCTTCGGGAGTTGACATATCAGGGCATCCAAGCTCCTCGTAAATGTCACTTCTCACCATAAAAGCAGAGGTGTTCAAACCGCTTTTGTTTTCAACCTGCCAGTCGGGCGGCAAATATGAAGGAAATCCGTACAAAACGCCGTCAAGCTGCTGTGCGCCAAAAACTCTTACGCTGTCGGGGATTTCAACCTTCTTTTCCTTGTCATACTTTTCGATAAGCTCATCCATTGAGTATATTGCCTTGCTTTCAACCAGCTGATTAAGCTGAGGGTCGGTTGCATCAAAGGTGAGAAGGTCGGGCATGTCACCTGTTGCCATCATCAGGTTAATCTTTTCGGCTCCCATACCTGTTGGAATGGAAACATTCGGAATAACACCTGTTGTATCAACAATTTCCTTCAAGGCATCGGCTGTTTTCCACAGCTCGCCGCTGTCGCCCCAGTTCTGCATATTGATGAACCAGTCAATTTCGGTCACTTTCCCGTCAGACTTTTCTTCATTACATCCGGAAAAAACAGAAACCAACATGGCAACCAACAATAAAGCTGCACCTAATTTCTTCCACGCATTCATTCTTTTCATTTTTTCGTCCTCCTGACTTTATATTAAATTTTTAACCTTTTACTGAACCCACAAGCACGCCCTTTTCAAAATACTTCTGCAGGAACGGATACAGCAGAATAATCGGACCTATTGTCACAACCATTGTTGCATATCTGATTGATTCAGGAG
Organism: Clostridia bacterium; assembly: GCA_017436245.1. GTDB lineage: Bacteria > Bacillota > Clostridia > Monoglobales > Monoglobaceae > SIG440. Next base: position 12,381 of record JAFSDN010000089.1, on the reverse strand, counting down.
TTGCCTTTGATGTGCTGTCAACATCAAGCACCACCTGCGCCTCTGCCTCTGCCGCCTGAATTGCCGCGCTCTGGTTGATAATGCGCATGAGCACCGTTTGGAGGGGAAGCAGCTTTTCATCCGTCACATATATGTATGCATCAAACCATTGATTCCAATGGCTCACGCCCTGGAACAGCAGTATCGCCGCTATCGTTGCCTTTGAAAGCGGCAATATTATTCTGAAGAATGTGCCAAAGTCACTGCATCCGTCAATCTTTGCCGCTTCTTCAAGGGATGAAGGCAACGAGGAGTAAGTTGTTTTGAAAATCATTGCATTCCACATACCGTAAAGCCCCGGAATTATATACACTCCCCAGAAGCTGTTAAGAAGGCCAAGACTTCTTCTTAAAAGATACGACGGAACAAGTCCACCTCCAAAGAACATGGGAATAAAACAGAATATGGAATAAAAAGTTCTGAACTTCAGATTCTTTTTTGACAAGCCGTAAGCAAACATTGATGTACAAAAAACATGAGTAACCGAACCGATAACCGTTCTTGCCACCGTTACGGCATAACCGGTATATATCTGAGGGTCCTTCAGCACGTGCTTATAATTTTCAACCGAAAACTCACGGGGCCACAGATACAGACCTCCCCGCATTGCATCGTAAGGGTCGTTAAGCGATACAACAAGAATATTCACAAAGGGATACACAAATACAATTGACAATAATACAAAAAACAATATATTGCCTATGTCAAACATACGCTCTCCCACAGATTTTTTTATATGATTTTTCCTATACAAATTTTAAACCTTCCTTCTTTTTTATGTCCGTTTTACCAAAGACTTGTTTCCGAAACTTTCTTTGAAACATAGTTTGAAACAATCAACAGCACAAGATTAACACAGGAGGTAAACAATCCGATTGCCGTACCAAATGAGTATCTTCCTTTTCCGATACCCATTTCGTAGCTGTATACGCTGATGGTCTCCGAAACATCCATTGTCATATTGTTTCTCAAAAGATAAATATCATCAAATCCCGAACCGGTCAGAATACTGCTCATGGAAAGAATGAGATAAATTGTTACAATCGGCAAAATACCGGGGAGCGTCACGTGCCAAATCTTCTTAAACCTTCCCGCACCATCTATGGTTGCCGCCTCATAAAGAGTCTGGTCAATTCCGCTGATTGCCGAACAGTATATTATTGACCCCCAGCCTATGCCCTGCCATACCGAAATTCCAATCAGAATGCCCCAGAAATAATCAGGTTCCGCAAGAAAGCTTACAGGTTCATCAATTATGTGCAGAGCCATAAGAACTTCATTGAACAAACCGCCGTTTGCAGAACAGAATTTGGTTACCATACCCACTATAACAACAATTGAAACAAAGTGCGGCAGGTAAGATATTGTCTGCACGGTTTTTTTGAATCTTTTGCTTGAAAGCTCATTGAGAAGCAGTGCAAAAATAATGGGTCCGGGAAAGCCGATTACTGTTTTCAGAATACTGATGCCCATAGTATTTTTGAACAAATTCCACAAATTGGGCTCAGAAAAGAACATTTTGAAATGCTTCAACCCAACCCATGGACTGCCCCAGATTCCGTCCACAAAATTATAATCCTTGAACGCAATGATGATTCCGTACATTGGTATGTAGCTGAAAATAAAGAAAAACACAATTGCCGGAATAACCATCATATGTAGGTGTCGCTGTTTATACAGTTCAATCATAAACCTTTTTGTTTTGCTGCGTTTGACCGTATTTAATTCATACGACTTATTACTCATAAATCCAACCTCAACTTTCTGCAAAAAAATAGTGTCATTGTACAATAAAATTATACAATGACACCATCTTCTGTTTCAATATAACATTTGATAGATTGATATAAATTTTTTCGCTTTATGCTCCATATTTGTACACTTTCAACAGACTTTTCCAGATGCTACATCTGCATATCCGTATTCTTCGGCAAAATAACCTTCACACAAGTTCCGCCTTCACCGCTCTGTATGTTCAATCCGTATTCATCACCATGTATCAGCTTTATCCTGCGCTGAATATTGGCAAGACCGTAGCCCTTTCCCTCTCTGAGAAGGACTTCTTTTCCAACTTGGTCACTCATTCCGCCTCCATTATCGCAGATTGATATTTCAATATTCTCCTCAACGCATGACGAAATCACAATCCGACCTTCACCTGCTCCTTTTTTACCCTTTACTCCATGAAAAATAGCATTTTCCACAATGGGCTGAAGAATAAAACTTATGCACTTATATTCATACATTTTTTCGTCAAGATTGTACTCAACTTCAAAATCATTGTCATGAATAATAAGCTCCATATTCACATATGCCTTCACATTGAGAATTTCATCTTTCATTGAAATAAAGGTATCTCCCCGATTCAGTCCCGTTCTGTAAAAATCCGCAAGCATCCCCACAATATCCGCCGTGTTATCTGCGCTCTCCTCAATTGCTGTCCATTTTATTGTTGACAGGATATTGTATAAAAAATGCGGGTTTATCTGTGACTGAAGTGTTGTTATTTCCTGCTTTTGCTTTTCGATTTTTATTTCATAGAGCTTTTGAATGGTCTCCTTCAAATCGCCAAGCATTTTTTTGAGCTGTGTGGCGATTGCTCCAACCTCGTCCTGCGAATTGACACTTATCTCCACGTCAAAATTTCCGTTTCCGATTTCATTCATGGCTGTATTCAGTTTTCTTATGTTCGCCGTCATCATATCCGAAAACCATGCACCAAGAGCCCCGATTGCCACAACACACAGAACCAGCATTAAAACCATAACCATATATACTTTACCAAGATAACCGTTCATGCTTTCCTTGGGACAATATACCCTCATAACAAAGCCCTTGTCCGACACTCTGTCCTTTGAAAAATAAAGCTTTTGCACCTTATCCTCAAGCTCATGTTCATTGAGCTCCGCTTCGTTTTCAAACAAACTATCAGTATAAAGCATATGACCGTCCGGAGCCTCGATTCTGTAACGGTAGATTCCCTCATCATCAAACCGGTTCTGCAGTCTGAATATCCCGTTGTTCACCTCAAAATAAACTGTGGCTATATGTTCATGTCCGGTATCCCACAAATCTATAAACTCGCAAACAGCAAAACACCTGTCATTCTCATAAAACCATTTTATTCCGTATTCTTCTCTCGCTGTTTTATACCAATCTTCATTATGTATACGTTTTTCCCTAAGTAACATACTCCCCACCTCAGGCAGATCATATGCTGTGTATATTGATATTTTATTAATATTGGTATTGTTTCTGAGAAAACCTTCAATGGTTGGGATAAAAATCTCCTCCATGTCCTGCCATTGGTAACCGTCGCGTTCAAACAAATAGCCGTTCTTCATTATTTCATACAGACTTTTGTTTCTGATAATATTGCTGATTATCATTTCCGCTTTGCTTATTTCATTTTCAATCTCCATACATTTTGTACGAAGAACCACATCCATACTTTCATTCATATTGGATTCAGCCTGATTTTTCAGTTGAACATACGAATAAGATTCAAGAATAAGCATGGAAACAATCATAATTGCAATATATGACAGCATAAGCTTTTTTTTGATTTCCCATTTTGCAAAACCATGCATAATTTTGGTTAAACTGCAAAAATTTTTCATTTATCCCCCGCCTTTTTCCGATAACGATCGGGACTTTCTCCGTACTTTTTCTTGAAAACAAAGCAAAAATAAGACGGATCTTGTATGCCAATCTGCCTGCATATATCATTTATGTTCATGCTTGTTCCGTTCAGAAGCTTTTCAGCTCTTTCCAACCTGTAATGAGTGAGATACTTCACAAATCCTACATTCATTTCCTTCTTAAAAAGCTGTCCGAAATATTTGGAAGAAAGAGCAACCTCTTCAGCAATACTCTCTAACGAAATATCTTCCTGAAATCTTTTGCGGACAATTTCCAAAGCGGTCTTTACGGGTGCACTGAGCTGAACTTCATCAGTTTCATTCTCTTTCAGTACCTTGTCCGTCAACACTCTGACCATTTCAAGCATATAGGTTTCTATTTCTTCATAGTTCTTTTTCAAAACAATTTCGTTGAGTATATTATTAAGCTCCTTTTTTTCATCCTTTATGAGCTTGCAGAGTCTTTTTGATATTTCAACACAGATTTGCTTAACATATAAAACCGACATTGACTTGCTGCTCCTGAAATTTGCAAACAAGTCCTCAGTTGACCGTACAATTCGCAATGTGTCCTTTTCAACAATGGCATTAAACACATCACGGTATGCCCTGTTTTCATAAACAAAATCAGCTTCCTCGCTGAAATCCACAAGATTTCTTATGATTTCCTTTTCCTGCGATTCACAGCTTCTCTTGCGGTCAACCGCCTCAATCACGCTGACAAGCACCTTATTGAAGGTGTCCACATCAATGGGCTTCAGGATATAATGGTCAGCTTTGTTTTCAATCGCCTTGCTTGTATATTCAAAATCATTGTATGCACTGATAATCACCGTCTGTATTGAACCGTCATGCTCTTTTATCATTTTCAGGAGTTTGATGCCGTCCACAATGGGCATCCTGACATCGGTAAACACAATATCTATATCATTTTTGCAAATCTGCTCAAAGGCTTCCTCTCCGTCGCAAGCCTCCGTAATATTAAAGCATCCGTTGTATTTTTCCAAAAGACGTCGTATTCCACGTCTTTCAACGTTACTGTCATCGACAATTAAAATACTGTACATATCCGACACTCCATATACCTTAATGAACTAATTATATCAAACAAACAAAAATTGTGCAATGAATATTTTCGTTTTGGAAAATTTTTAAACTCTGAGCTCCGCATCAAAAAACTTCGCCGCCCAATAAGAGACAACCGCACATATATATGCATATGAACAATGCTTCTCGCCGTCAAAAAAATCAAGAACCTTCAAAAAATCACTGCATTGTTCTTCCGAAATACTCCTGTCTCCACCAAGCATCCGTATATAAACCGCTTCGGTTATGTTGCGTATCTCTATAACCTCGTCCCACAGCTTTTCCTGCGGAACATAATAAGTATAGCCACCAATAAGAGCATTCCGCTCCGTTCTTGCCACAAAATGATGCCACACATTTTCGGCTGTTTTTTCACGCCAGTCAGAAAAAGGGCTGTTGATTTGAGTATAATCCAGTTTTTCTTCCGTAATTCTGTAGTCCGAGACCTTTTGTGCAACAAACTTCAGAATTTCTGCATATTTCTTCTTGTACTCATCCTCCGGCTCTGCTTCATAAAGCAGCTTCATTGAAACCTGCATCTGCAAAAAGCCGTACATTTCGGTTCTGGGATGAATTCTCTCCGTTGCAAGACGTATACCCTCATCCCTTATTTCCTTATATAATTCAAACCAGTGTTCATCCCTGCTTGTATACCATGCGGCAAGGTAAATCATATGTATGCGATTCACCTCATGTCCCCAAAGAGTCGGACCCCACATATTGCAAACAAGTCCCCGTTGTCCGTCCTCACGAAGATAATCATATTCGTTTTCTTTTGTAATATTCTTTTCGGCACGTTCAGCAAATGACACAAGGACATCTGTTATCCATTCCTTGTCCTTTTCTCTCATCATACTGCTGGTGTAATAGTGAAAAAGAGCATATATGCATTGTGTGTACTGGTCTCTTGAGCTGTTTATGTAATGGCTCTTGCCGTCAAGTGGCGAGACACCTCTTGCAAGATAACCTCTGTCATCCGATACCGTTGCACAAAGCCTGATTCCCGCAAGAAGTTTATCCGCAAGCCCAAAGAGCTTTTTATCCTTTGTCACTTCATAACGGTAAATAACCGCATCAAGCATCAAAGGATTATTGAGCATGCAATCCTCCATTCCCGTACCCCAGCCGCAAGGGTTTGGAATCTGCAATGCAATTTCTCCAAGGGTGGGTAAGGCTTTTGTCAGCGCATCTTCATCATATCCCACAAGGAAATCGTATATCAGATTTGTTTCCTTACAAAGCATTTTGTGTTCAAAATGATTCCAAATTTTTTCCATTGTACATCCAATGTTTTTCATATTGTTTCCCTCACTTTGTATTTTTTCTATATTCGCCCGGTGTCATATGAAATGTTTTCTTAAAGAGCGTAAAAAAATAATTCTTTGATTCAAAATTCAGCTGAGACAGGATTTCATCAATTTTGTTATCTGTATATCTCAGCAGCATAACCGCAACCGAAAGCTTTTTATCATTAAGCACCTGCGACAACGTTTTTCCATATTCCCTTTTTATTATCCTTGAGGTCTGTTTTTCACTCAGATGTAATGCTTCCGCAACCATGGTCAGGGTAAGCCTCTCGGTATACCTGCGGTTTATAATATCCTCTATAATATCAATATATTCCCCTGTTTTCCCACATTCACCTTCTGCAAAACCAATTATTCTGAGCTTTTCGATTATTTCCGTAACAATCAGCGTAAACAATGCCGACAACTTATCAGAAAAAAATGCGCCACCCGATTTGTAAATATTCAGAATCTCCTGTATGTAACATTTCATTTTACTATCCATTTCAAGCCATTTAATATTACCGTCAATTCCCATTGCAGAGTTTAAAAGCCTGAACGAAAATACTTCGCCTTCTGTCTTTGCGCCCATATAAAAATGCTTTACCCCTGCTGGCACAACAACAACCGAATCCGAAATTTCAAAAACTGCCTCAGGGGTCGATAGCTTCATTGTATTATCAGACACAAGAAAAATTTCACAATAATTATGATAATGTATCTCCTTTATTCTGTCAGATAAATTTGCACCATTGTCATAACAATATGTTTTCAGGCAATCTGCAAAATCAAGACGGATTTCCGTACCTTTTATTCTAATTGCAATATTTTCAATACCGCATTTTAAAGATTCCATATCATCACTCCTCTTTAGCCTGACAGTCATTCAAAAATCAAATATAACATTCCATTTCCTTTATTTCTATCTCGTCAGTATAATTCAGTGCGACTCTTATTGGTTTTCCATCATCGTCAATCGGTATCCGTGCCAAAATTTTTTCAGCGCAAACGCCTGTACCTTTGGATAAGCAAACATAAACACCGACAACTTTTCCATTTACTTTTACCTTAATCGGAACCTGTGCCAACTCAGGGGCTGTGCACACATATCTAATCTCCGCATAAAATTTTTTATTTCCTTCTGCATCTATGGTATATTCCTTATCACTTACTACATCTGTGCATTTACAAATCAACTTTGTTTCAGCATTTTCATATGCTTCTTTATATTCGCAACCCTTTTCCATATACCGTTCAAAGGTTGGTGTGTTTAAAATTACATTCAGTAAATTTACAGCATTTCTCTGAAGCTGTGCACGGGTAATCTCACCCTCTTCCAACGCCAGCAATATTTCGCCAACAACATCTTCCACAGAGACACTTACCATATACACATCATTTTGGGAAATTATCTGATATTTTTTCTCTCTTATATTTTTCTCATTTTCATTTGTCTTGGCACCCCAGTCGGTCATAACCGCCCCATCATAGCCCCATTCATTTCTCAGAATCAATGTTGTCAAATCATAATTTCCTGCTGCGTGAACACCGTTAATCCGATTATATCCGGTCATAATCATTTTTGTTTTTCCATCTTTTACAATCATTTCAAATGGTTTCAGATATATTTCTCTCAGGGCTCTCTCCGACACAAGTGAATTAGTAAGAGACCTTTCAAATTCCTGATTATTTGCCGCAAAATGCTTTACCGTTGCAGTTACACCCGCCTTATCAAGTCCCGAGCATACTGCCTTTCCAATCATTCCGCTCAAATACGGATCTTCTGAATAATATTCAAAATTTCTACCGCACAGCGGATGTCTGTGAATATTCACTCCGGGGCCTAAAAGTCCGTCCACCTTTTTGTAATAGGCTTCCATTCCCAGATACGAATACAATTCCTCCACAAGCTTGCAGTTCCACGTGCACGCCAACAATGTACCTATGGGAATCTGAACAGCCGTATCACCGTTATCGAAGCGCAATCCTGCCGGTCCGTCTGTTACACATATTGCGGGTATTCCGAATTTCTGTAATTCCTTGGTCAGACCGCCAATAGCCCCAACACATCCGGGTCGTGTTTTGTCACTGTGCATACCCTCACCCTGTGATATACACGCCAAATCAAAATCACTTAACTGGGATACAAAATCCTCTATTGCGACATTTCCGTGATATACATCAGCCAGCAAATATCCTCTGTCACCCGTATATTCAATTTCTTTAAATGTACATTCAGGCGTATGAAATTCACCTTTTTCTACAACTTCAAACTCTGCCTTGCCACTTTTGTTAATCATGCGTTTAAATGATTTGTTCGGCAAAAGAGCTTCCGACAGCCTTTTTGTCACTTTTGTCTGAGGCTGATGATATGTATACACTTTTTGTGCATCACGCACATTATTTCCCACATAAATGCCATACTCACCTTCTTCAAGCACATAGCAGGATTTGTTGCCTGTAACACCTGTATCATCATAGGCAGCCATATCCTCTGCATTAAAGCTTATAACAATTTTTTCTGACTCACGAGGCTGTAATTCCTTGGATTTTGCAAAAGCTACTAATGTTCTTGACGGATATGAGATTTTATTATTGTGTGCAGAAAAATACACCTGAACAGTTTCCTTACCTGCAAAATCACCTGTATTGCCAACGTTCAGCATTATTATTATTTCGTTATCTCTGACATATGTATTCTCAACATCTATACTGAATTGTGTATATGAAAGACCATAACCAAAAGGATACATTACTTTATCCTTTTTAAAGGTTTCAAAATATCTGTAACCCACAAAAATATCTTCCTCATATACGTTTTCGTCGGACGCACCAAAATTTGCTGCAGACGGATAATCCGATACAGAATACGCAATAGTATCACTTAACTTACCTGACGGATAGCTGTCTCCGCACAAAACATCTGCCGTAGCTTTGCCTCCATCCTGTCCTCCTTGCCACACATATATAATGGATTGCACATCAAACTCTGTTGCCCAGCTCATATCTATTATACTGCTGGTATTTAAAACAACACAAGTGTTTTCAAAGGCATTACTTACGTTTTTTATAAGTTCATATTCTTCGTCACAAAGTCTGTAACTCAATTTTTCATCGTGCTGATCCTTTCCTTCTCCTGCTATTCTTGTAATTATAATAAGAGCCTTGGCGCTTTCCTCTGCTGCAGCTTTAATAATTGACTCCGGCATAGGCATTTCGCCCTCGCTGTTTCTTGGATGTACGCTAAAATCGCTGTAATCAACCGGATTTGTTTCTGCCCATTCTCTGTATGCTTCAACAACTCTTTGATTTATTTCCAGTTCTTTTTCAGTCAGACTGTCAAAAATATTCGTCGTATATTCAACATTAACATCTCCGCCTGAGCCCCAGCCGCAAGGAACATAATCACGTTGCATCCTTCCGAAAACCGCAACATTGTCCCCTTTTTTCAAAGGCAACATTCCGTTATTTTTCAGCAGAACACAGCCCTCTGCAGTTGTCCTTTCAGACACTTTATGAATTATATTTATATCTTCCGGTGTCATGTGACGCAATTCAAGCCCATTAACTATCCGTTCACCAATCATTGCCTCATCCTCCAAACACATTACTATATTGAAAAGTATATCATGTAATGTCGTTTGGCTTCAATATAACATTTGACAGATTAGTATAAATTTTTTCGCTTGACTTTCCAAATTTGGTACATTATTAACAACAGCTATTGAGCAAGAATGTTTTCAAAGAATTTTCGGTCGGTTTCATGGCACGCGGTTGATATTTTGCAGTTTCGCACCCAACTCCATTCCCACTCAAACCAGTTAAATTCAGAGCTTTCTTTACCCTCAAGCTCATCAGCTCTTTGTTTCAGCCATAGTTCCCAGCGTTTTTTATAGAAAGTACCAAAAAGCTGTGACCACTGGCGATTTGAATAATCATGAAGACTGCCTGCCTCCGATTGATTGTACGCTCCCCATGTTGTAACCAGAGCTTTTGCGTTAATTTCATAAAGCCGCTGCGAAAAATCATCTGCAATGGGAGCCAAAGCTTTTGCCGAGCTCACCCATTTTTCAAAATCATAGAATTCACTGCCTGATGTAAGTTTTTCCATGGAATCAACTATATTCAAAAAACATTCAGCCTTTTGTTCAAAATCTTTACTGTCTTTTCCGTTATATGCTCTTTCGATTTCCTCATAACAATCCTGTGCTCTGTTTGAAAGCACCTGCTGAAAAACAGTTATCAAATCATACATAAAACATTCAGAGTTTTTCAACACTTCATATTCACCAAGGAAATACCCTGCCGCTTCTTCAAGAAGTTTTTTGTCATATGATATAACCGCATTTCCCCATGCCGATGCAGCCTTGATTCCAAAGTCAGGTCTTGCATTGGCAATACATTCGGGTGCACCCTGTCCAAGCTGATTAAATTCCGCCTTATATACCGTATTTTTCAGTATCATCCATGCTTTCAACAAATTGTCATTCTTTGCTCCATATCTTCTTTGAATATATTTTCCAATCCACTCATCCAAATTGTTTTTTTCAAACTTTTCTGCACTTTCCTGCCATATACTCTCAAAGAAATAGTCATACAGCACAGGATTGTTTCCGCTTGCCTCAGGGGTTATCCCTATTCCCTTAATACACTTGCAGTTGTTAAATGCCTCTGGAAGATTTTCTTCCAGATTATCAAGATGACCGTGCAGACCAAGTCTGCCGCCAAAATTATTGAGCATACAGAACACCCACGGCGTATAATTAAATTCCTTATCATAGCCGTAACTCACCTTGCCAGGCTCGCCCTCATTATAGCGAGGCAATTTTTCGGCATACAAATCAAGAATCAATGCATGCTCCCTTCCGTTTTCAATATCAGCTAAGCCCGCAAGAAGCTCAGAACGAGGGTTTCCTTCCCATGCCTGAATAATCCACACTGCATCCTCTCTGTAATCCAACATTGATCTGATAATTGCAGAAGAAATCTCACGTGGCGACATATCCGCCGTCTTTCCGCCCTCATGGAAAGGGTCTGTTGCAAAATAACAGGAATGGTCACCATAAACTTCCCTTTGGCTCTCATAAAACAGCTTTGCATATTTCACATAACTTTCCGAAGTGGTTCTTATCATATGCGGTCTTTGAAAAGATGCCCATGTTCCCTGAGGAATGATGTCTATATTCTTGTCATACTCCTGAATATCCGTAGGAATCATACCACTGTATCCCTGAAGAACAGGCATCATCCCCAGCTTTCGCATAATATATTGGTTTTTTCTTGCAAGCTCAACCCTTTTTTCAAACCAATCATCATGAACAGGTCCTCCAAATCCAAAAAGGTTGCTCATATAAGCCCATGCATAATATGCAGGCCCTGCAATAAAGTTTTTTGTATTTTTTCGAGAATAGCCCAATTTTTTGAGGAATCTTCTCCAAACCTCCTCCTGTGCCGTTATATCAAGAACAACATTCACGCCGTTAAGTGCAAGCCAGTCAAGCTCCTTTCGCCATTGCTCCTCGTTCCAGAAGGGCATTGAATAGGAAAAAGTGCAGTAATTATATGCATATCTTATCTTGGCTTTAGTAGTTTTTCTTATGCTGTTTTCCAGTTTAACCGGTTTTGATGGCATATTCACCTGACTTCCCACCTGAGAAATATGAACATTGCAAAAATACTTAAGATAGTAGTTTAAGCCTGTTGCAAGAGAAACTCCGTTGTTTCCGCATATAACAATTTTGTCGTCCGCACTGTTTATTTCAAAAAAGTCATTTTCAGACTTTTGCAATAGTCTGAAGTCAAACCAATCTTTATATTCTGCACCAAGATTACGTTCAACAATGCCAGACACCTCGGAAACGATGTCAATCTCCGATATTTCGCAGTTATACGCAGAAACCTCAAAATCTCCTGTATGAATTTCAGTCTCAGCCGCTAAAGGTGTTTTGCTCTTTCTGCCCTCACAGTACAGCTTTTTCAATGGTGCTTCAATGCCCCCACTGTAATACTCAACAAAAATACGAAAAAATCTTGCTTCCGTTCCGTTTATTTCAAAAACATCACCCTTTTCAGCATCGTAAATTGAACAATTGTCTTTGTTGGCAACAAGCTTGAAATTGCAACCGTCAATGCTTGTATAAAGAGTATATTGTGTATAACCGGGCTCTCCCATAAAAACAGAAACTTTGTCAACATACATATTTTCCTGCAAGTCAACGTCAAAAACACAGGGATAATATTTCCCCTGTGCCTCCTTTTCAAAATCAAAGTTTTTACTCATTTCCATAATCCAACACACCCTCTAATGTAATTTAGGTTAATTATACCAT
>JAFSDN010000088.1 GCA_017436245.1 Clostridia bacterium | reverse complement strand
TTCTATAACAAATGTTGGGGTAAATACTTTGTAAAGATTCTTCGCTGCGCTCAGAATGACTAAAGCTTGCCGGTACAAGGTCATGTTGAGCGTAGTCGAAACATCTTTTTTGTACTAAACCCCAACATTTGATAAAGAACCTATTTTACTATATCAAGGCTCATCCTTTGTCGTAAAATAACAAATATCAACCGATGCAAAATGCTTGAAACAGCCTGTTTCAAGCCAAATTATTTATCAATCGGCTTCATTGTGGGGAAGAGCAATACATCACGTATTGAATAGCTGTCGGTGAGGAGCATAACAAGTCTGTCAATACCGATACCGAGACCGCCCGTGGGAGGAAGACCGTATTCAAGAGCTGTTACAAAATCTTCATCCATCATATTTGCTTCTTCGTCACCCTTTTCACGTTTTGCCACCTGATCCATAAATCTGCCCTTCTGGTCAATGGGGTCATTCAGCTCGCTGAATGCGTTGCCGTACTCACTGCCCAGAATAAACACTTCGAATCTTTCGGTGAACGCAGGGTTATCCTTATATCTCTTTGCAAGAGGTGAAACCTCAACGGGATATTCATAAATAAAAGTGGGCTGAACAAGGTTATCTTCAACCTTTTCTTCAAATGCAAGGTTGATTATTTCGCCTCGGGTCATGCCTTTTTCAACCTCAATGCCAACAGATTTTGCCATAGCTTCTGCTTCGGCATCCGTGGTTGTTTCTGCAAAGTCAACACCTGCAAACTTCCTGATTGATTCAATCATTGTCATTCTTGCCCAACCGGGAGACAAATCAATTTCTGTTCCCTGGAATGTTACCTTTGTTGTGCCCAGAACTTCCTGTGCAACGGTTGAAATCATGTCCTCTGTGAGGTTCATCATGCCTTCATAGTCGGTATACGCCTGATACACTTCCATTGTGGTAAACTCAGGATTATGCTTAACATCCATACCTTCATTACGGAACTGTCTGCCCATTTCGTAAACACGTTCAAAACCGCCCACGATAAGACGTTTGAGATAAAGCTCAGGAGCAATTCTCATATACATATCAATATCAAGGGTGTTGTGATGTGTGATAAAAGGACGTGCAGTTGCGCCACCGGGAATTGTATTAAGTATTGGTGTGTCAACCTCCATATAGCCACGGCTGTCAAGGTAATTTCTGATGCCTGTTATAACCTTGCTTCTGATTTCAAATGTACGCTTAACATCGGGGTTCATAATAAGGTCAACATAACGCTGACGGTATCTGAGGTCGGTATCACGGAGACCGTGGAATTTTTCGGGCAACGGCAAAAGTGACTTGCTGAGAAGTGTATAACCGTTTGTTCTGACCGAAATTTCGCCCTTCTGGGTTCTGAATACTTCACCCGTCACACCAACAATATCACCAATATCCAGCTTTTTGAACTTTTTGTATACTTCCTCGCCCATGTCGTCACGGGTAACGTAAAGCTGAATTTTTCCGTTTCTGTCACGAAGATCAAAGAACGAAGCCTTGCCCATAACACGCTTGGACATAAGACGTCCTGCGATGCTTACCTGCTTGCCTTCCATTTCTTCGAAATTTTCAATAATTTCATCTGTGTGGTATTCCTGATTGTATGTGGTAACATCAAAGGGATTTTCGCCCTCCTCCTGCAGTTGTGCAAGCTTGTCACGTCTGACTTTCATGAGCTCGCCTATATCCTGCTGCTGTTCCTGCATATTTTGTCTGTTGTTTTCACTCATATTAATCTCCATAACCTTTCTGCCCACAAATAGTAATTAAAATATACGCGCTTTCTTATCGTGGGCTGATAAGGCGTATAGTGGAGATTACGCCCATGTGCGTTTCTGCCGGAGGCAGAAAAATCGCACGGGCAATTAAATCCTTCTGCCGCAGGCAGGATTAACGTGATTATTCACGTTAATTCTCCTATCTTCTTATTTATCTATGCTGAGTATTTTAAACTGAATTGTACCGCCCGGAGTTTCAACATCAACAATATCGCCGACTCTCTTTCCCACAAGGGCTTTGCCCACGGGAGATTCATCAGAAATTTTGTTGTTATCGGGGTCAGCTTCGGTTGAACCAACAATGCTGTATTCCAGTTCTTCATCAAATTCTTCGTCATAAACCTTGACACGTGTTCCAACGCTGACAACGTTCAGGTCAATTTCATCCTCGTCAATAACCTTTGCGTTTTTCAGCATGTTTTCAAGCTGAACAATTCGTGCTTCAACCTGAGCCTGTTCTTCCTTTGCAGCATCGTATTCCGAGTTTTCGGACAAATCCCCAAAACCACGAGCCACCTTAATCTTTTCAGCAACCTCCTGACGTTTTTGGGTCTTGAGCATTTCAAGCTCCTGTTCAAGTTTCAAAAGACCTTCATCAGTAAGTAAAATCTGTTTGTTATCCATTATATTTCTTGCCTTCCTGCTCACATAATAACTCTGTCCGGCCTTACCGTGAGCCCGTAAAGCACTTACAACGTCAATCACACAATTTATATATTATATATCAATATCGCTACAAAGTCAACTTTTTTTTATCCGAAAAAAAGTTCAAATTTCGGTCAAAAGTTACAAATTGTGCAACATGGGCAGTTATCTCAGTCAAATCTGCATCATAACCGCCAAGCTCAAAATCAGCAACAGCCCCGTCAACAACCAAATCCCTGCCGATTCTCACCGCAGCCCCATCAACATCAATAACAACGTCAAAATCCCGCCATGCGTCATAATCTGCAATTTTAACAGCCATTCCCGTCTCTTCAAGAAACTTTTCGCGAATTGCCTGTGCTCCACCAAAATCATTGGTGCAAACCGCAAGATTTTTTGTGTCAAAACGAAGCTGTGATATAAATTGTTCACTTATTCTGTCCATTCTGCAATGCCTTATGCAAACTTTTGACTGCAAAAGGTCAATGCCGTATCTTTTTGAAAAAAGCCTGACACAAACATACGCCCATCTTGGAAACAAAACATCCTTTGCGGAGCATTTGTCTGCCTCAGCATCCGGTACACACCGTAGTGACGGCGAAAAGAATACCCGTTCAACGCCGTTTTTTTCCATAATGGCTTTTGCTTTGTTAATCACCCTGTTTTTCCGTGAATCCCTCAGTTTTCCAAACTGACAACCGGAATAAGGCACAGTTACCGCCAAAAGCTCAAAGGGATTCTTTTTGTTCAGAATAAATTCCTTTGTGTATTGACCAAAAAACCGTTTTTCAGGCTTTGTCGGGTGTGCAGAAATCAATCCAATCCGAATCAATGCCGGATAGCCCCCTGTCTACTGTTCAAGAAATTCAACCGCGCGTTTCAGCTGGTCGTCCTCATCAAGCGTCAAATCCGAAATCTTTGCATATTTTTCAATTGCCATTTCAATCTCAACGTCGGGCTTTATTCCTTCATGGTCAATGCAGATGCCGTTTGGAGTGTAGTACCTTGAATCGGTAATCTTCATCAGACTTCCGTCCGAGAACTCACGGGTAATCTGAGTTACACCTTTTCCAAAGGTCTTTTCACCCATAATGGTTGCCTTGCCATAATCCTTCAGCGCCCCAACAAGCACTTCGCTGGCACTGGCACTGCTTCCATTCACAAGTATAACCATTGGAACCTTGGTTTTTTGCTTGTCGGCATTATAATCATGTTTTTGACCTTCCCTGTTCATTGTGTAAACAATAACGCCATCGTCCAGAAATTCATCAGCAATACCAACAGCCTGGTCAAGGTATCCCCCGGTGTTGTTTCTCAGGTCAATAACAAGTTTTTCCATACCCTCGCCCACCATCTTGTTGTAGGCTTCAACAAACTCCATATGGGTATTGACACCAAACTGCGTAATCTGAATATACGCTGTTTTGTCTGTTGCCATTTTTGATGAAACGGTGTTCCGTTCAACAATGGCACGGACAATCTTCACATCAACGGTTTCACCGCTTTCGGCTTTGAGAACTGTGAGAACAACCTCGGTACCCTCAGCACCCTTCATTTTTGCAGCCGCCTGATCAAGGGTAAACTTATCTGCAAGCTCGCCGTCAACCTTCAGAATCTTGTCACCCACGCCGATTCCCGCCAGATCAGCAGGAGAGCCTTCAATTGGCTGGCTGACCGTTATTCGGTTGTCGGTCTCATCAAGATAAATATAAAGTCCCACACCGGCATAATCGTCCGACTCAATATCCTCAATAAAGCTCTTGGCTTCCTCCTGAGTCATATAGACGGTGTACGGGTCGCCCATGCTGGTTGATGCACCCCACAAAACGCCGTCAAGCAGGGTTTCGGTTTCAATTTCTTCATAATAGCTTTCCCTGAGCATTGAAATCCCTTCATTGAGCTTGTTCAGCTCGGCAAATTTGGTTGACCCAAAGGGATTCATCACCATAACCGTAACCACAACCGTTGCAACAAGAATCAATACAAGTCCCGCAAACAAAAGCGGTGCCCACACCGTTTTGCTGATATGAACATATTCCTGATCTTTTTTTATATACATACAAATCACCGTTCTTTCCGTTGATTTACTCAGAAAATATGTGCATCCCTTCCGTTCACAAGGAAGGGATGTTCACACAATATAATATGCAGTTAATTCTTCCAATATCCGTCAAATGTGCATTTGCATCAGAAGAATTGCATTGGGTCAACCGCCTGACCGTTTATCAGAATTTCAAAGTGAAGATGTGGTCCTGTTGAATTACCCGTTGAGCCGACATTTCCGATGTGCTGACCCCGGCTGACACTCTGACCTGCCGAAACATTATAGGAGCTCATATGTGCATAAAGACTTGCACGGCCGCCCCCATGGTCAATAATAACGCAATATCCGTATCCCGAATTCCAGCCCGCCAGCGTAACTCTTCCCGAATTTGCCGCAACAATCTTGCTTCCGTATCCTGCACCGATGTCGGTTCCCGTATGCCGCTTCCACACACCCGATACAGGGTTCTTGCGTCGGGGCGAGAATGACGAGGTTATATAGTGACAGCCCGGTGTTGGCCACGCAAAATCGCCGTCTGCATAAACCGTGCCGTCCGAATCAGAGCTGAGGCTCTGTGCCGCCTGATTCCTGAGCCTTTCCATTGCCGCATCAGCATCGTCAATAACCTTTTGGTATGCGGCGGCATCACGTTCCAGTTCAGCCATGTATGCCTTTTGCTCGTTCTGTTTTGCAACAAGAGCACTTTTTTGCGTATCAAGATTTGCCTTTGCAGCCTCCTGATTTGACTTCAACTCCGCAATGGCATCACGTGAGGCTTCAATGTCCAGACGGTTCTTTTCCATTGTGTCAAAAATCCGTTTGTCGTACTCGGCAATTTCCTTCATTACTTCAGCCTTGTCAATCAAATCATTGAATCCATTGGCAGACATCAGCATTTCAATGAAGCTGACATCACCTTGCTCGCACATAACTCTGAAACGCTCTTTGAAAATATCGTATTGTTTTTCAGCCTTTTCGGTGGCTGCCGCAAGTTTTTTTTCTTCTGCGCTGAGCTTAACGTCTGTCTCGGCAATCTGAGCATTGACGCCGTTAATTTTAATCTGAATATCGCCAACCTGCTTTTCAAGCCCTTCCATAACCCCAAGGCTTTTTGCTTTTTTTGCTTTTGCGTCTTCAAGGTTCTCTTTGGCTTCTTTTTTGTCCTTCTGCATTTTTTCAATTTTTTCTGCATCGGTTTCAGCATAAACAAACTGCATTGCAATCCCTGCAACAACGCTGAAAACCAACGCCGCCGCAATCACAAATGCAATGATACGAACGGTTTTTCTTTTCATTATTATAACGATTCCTTTCTCCGTTTTCAAAATACAAACTATTTAGTCTGAAAAAACAAATTAAACGTGCAGATGCTTTCTGATGGACATTACACTTCCTGCCATACCAATAATCATACCCATACCCAAAAATGCAAGGGTAACAAGTGTTGTCACGTCCTCAAGCTTAATCATTTCAATGTCGCCCATAAAATCCTGAAGTCCCGGAATAACCGAGCCGTAGCCCACCAGAACGACCATAGCCGCAAAGGCTGCCCCAACCGCTCCGATAAGCATTCCTTCAATTATAAAGGGCCATCTGATGAACCAGTTTGTTGCGCCAACAAACTTCATTATATTTATTTCTTTTCTGCGGGCAAACATACCCAGCTTTATTGTGTTTGAAATTATAAACACGGCAATCATGGCAAGAATCACAAGAAGCCACACACTCACATGTCTGACGGTGTTTGTGACGGACAGAACCTGATTGATAACATCCTGACGGTTTGAAACCTCTTCAACACCCTCAACCTTTGCTGCCGCATCGGCAACCTCTTTTGCCTTTTCAACATCCTCAAGGGTCAAAATATATGCATCACGAAGAGGATTGTCCACTTCAAGAGTTTCAATTACCTCAGTTTGTGCACTATGGGTACTTTCCTTATAATTCTGAAAGCGTTCTTCCTTTGAATAAAGCCTTGCTTCCTTAACAAACTCAATACCCGACAAAGCACTGCCAACCGAACGCACAGCATCATGATCCATTTCACGGGGAACAAAAACCGTGATTTCGCACTGCTCCTTTACCTGATCGCCCACCGCATTGAGGTTCATACCAAGCAAAAGGAAAAAACCAAAAATCACCAGACTGGCAATAACAATACCGATTGATGCAAGGGTCATGAGGCTGTTGGCAATCAAGCCCTTGACTCCCTGGGAAAAGAAGTATTTCACGTTTCTAATCATCATAGCCGTAAACGCCCTCCTTTTCATCACGCACCAGTTTGCCGTTTTCAATGGCAAGAACACGCTTTTGCATATCATCAACAAAATTCTTGGCATGGGTTGCAACAATCATTGTTGTTCCGTGCTTGTTGATTTCATTGAGGAGATTCATAATTTCGTTTGCGGTTTCGGGGTCAAGATTTCCCGTGGGCTCGTCCGCAATAACCACCGGTGGCTTGTTTACCAGAGCCCTTGCCAGAGACACACGCTGCTGTTCGCCGCCCGAAAGCTGACCGGGCTTCATTCTTGCCTTTTCCGCAAGCCCCACCAATGACAAAACATTGGGTACATTCCGTCTTATTGCCGACCTTGAAGCACCGATAACCTGCATTGCAAAGGCAACATTTTCATAAACAGTTTTGTTTGGAAGAAGTCTGAAGTCCTGAAACACCATACCGATGCTTCGTCTCAGATAAGGAATCCTATTTTTCTTCAGCTCGTTGAGGTTCATTCCATTCACGATAATCTCGCCGGAATTTGCCTTTTCTTCACAAATCAAAAGTTTTGTCAACGTTGACTTTCCCGCACCTGAAGGTCCAACCAAAAACACAAATTCACCTTTGTCAATAAAAAACGAAACATCATCAAGAGCCTGAACGCCGGTGTCCTCATATGTTTTTGAAACATTTTTAAATTCAATCATTATTTCACATTAGCCTTTCCGCCCGAAAACCTCGGACTTGACGCCCCGATGCCCTTAAATTCTTGTGGGTTCCGAAGTCAGGTATTTGTTAACCATCATTGCAACCTTGAATATGATTGCATCATCAAACTCTCTCAAATCAAGACCCGTCAGTTTTTTAATCTTGTCAAGACGGTATACAAGGGTGTTTCTGTGAACAAACAGCTTTCTTGAAGTTTCCGAAACATTCAGATTATTTTCAAAGAACTTCTGAATTGTATAAATTGTTTCGCTGTCCAGAACCGAAATTGACTCCTTTTTGAAAACTTCATTAAGGAACAGCTCGCAAAGAGTTGTGGGAAGCTGATAAATAAGTCTTCCGATGCCAAGGTTGTCATAGCTGATGATGTTCTTTTCGGTATCAAAAACCTTGCCCACTTCAAGAGCAATTCTTGCTTCACGGTATGCACGTGCCAAATCCTGAATAGTTTCAACAATTGTTGAAATACCAACCGTAACCCGAACAAGGGCTTCGGAATTCACAGTGTCATGAAGCTCCTGAGCCAGCTTGATAACATCCTTAATCTCTGTTCCGGGCTTCAGTTCCCTTACAACCGCAACATCACGGTCGTCAATTCTGATAACAAAATCCTTTGTTTCGTCGGGAAAAATATTCTGAACCACATCAATAGGTGAGCTTTCAACATTCTTGTGTGCCCGAACAAGGAACACAACACGTTCTGCATCAACCGCAAGCTTCAATTCACGTGTTCTGTAAATTACGTCGTTGGGAAGAACATTGTCAAGAATAACATTCTTCATAAAGCTGTTGCGGTCATACTTTTCATCATAATACTGCTTGATTGTGAGGAAATGAGTTCCCAGAAAAGCCGCAAAGCCTTTTGCAAACTCATCGGTTCCTTCACAGAAGACAACATAAACATTTTTGTTGCAGGTTTCGATTTTACGAAAAACGTGACCTCCACCCACATATTCTTCACCGCTGTTTTCAAAATGAGTTATAACCGCCTCATTCTGATGTCCCACCATTGCTTCATCACTGCAAGCAATTATATATCCGTTATCATCCATAATGCCAATCTTTCGGTGGATATCCTTTTTCAGTTGATTACAAGTGTTCTGAAAAATTCTGTTTTGCATATGAAAACCTCCATAATAAATTCACGCCTTTGACAATATAACATCATCATCAAAAGACATTTTTTCCATTATATCATCTCCTATTATACAGCCTTTTTTGTCAAATTGCAAGGATTTTGTGCAATTTTTACAAAAAATTCATAAAATTCGGTTCAAGCCCTCAGTTTTCAAGGGTTTCAGCTCATTGTAATTTTCAAGAAAAATTGCTTTAAAAGCAAAAGACGAGGCTTTTTTTCAAAACCCCGCCATTTACTTTACAACACACTCACTTTGCTCTGTATAGCTTCACAAAGGTTGAAAAGTCCTGTTTTTCATAAACGGGACGAATACCCTTTTCCATAAGCTCATCACCGCCAAACACATCGCCCGTTTCGGCATCTGCGTATTCCTTTGCCGCATCAAGTCCATCAAGACGGATTGCCGCATCCTTGAAGTTTGCCTGAGACAAAATTCTGCAGGAGAAAAGGAACGCCTCCGACTTATCCTTTGAAACAACCTGCCATCCGCAATAATTGCTGTCATAGGGGCTTTGAAGTCTGTACAAATCGCCTGTTCTCACAAGCTCCTTAATTTTGTTGTAGAACTCAATCTGCTTCTTTACCTCTTCACATTCTTCATCAGACATCGCCGTGATGTCAAGCTCATACCCGAATATTCCCGCATAGGCAACTTCCGCTCTTGTTTTGAGAGGTGTGATTCGGCCAAGCTGATGATTAGGAGATGCCGTAACGTGTGCCGAAATGGAGCTGAGAGGATAGCATACCGAGGTTGAATACTGAATTTTCAGTCTTGAAACCGCATCTGAATTGTCACTTGTCCAGATTTGAGGCGAATATGCAAGTATTCCTGCATCAAAACGTCCGCCGCCGCTTGCACAGCCTTCAAAAAGAACATGGGGGAACTTCTTTGTCAATGTATCAAACACTCTGTAAAGTCCCAGAATATATTTGTGGTTATAACCTTTGAAGGGCATATCATTCATCATTCGGTTGTAGTCCCACTTTACATATGTCACATTTGCATCCTCAAGAATACTTCCAACCGCATTGATTATGTAGTCACAGACAGCATCATTGGCAAGGTCAAGCATAAGCTGATGTCTGCAAAGTGACGGTTTCATGTTGGGAACCTGTATTGCCCATTCGGGATGTTTGCGATACAAATCCGAATCGGGGTTAACCATTTCGGGCTCAAACCAAAGACCAAAGGCAAGACCCTCTGCGTTTATCTTTTCCGCAAGACCCTTTATGCCCGAGGGGAGCTTCTTTTTGTTAACAACCCAATCGCCCAAGGAAGAAAGGTCATCATCTCTTTTGCCAAACCAGCCGTCGTCAAGAACAAACAGCTCAACACCCACACTCTTTGCTTTTTTTGCCATATCAACAAGTTTTTCTTCATTGAAGTCAAAATATGTACCTTCCCAGTTGTTAATCAAAATTGGTCTGTTTTTGTCGGCCCAGCTGCTTCTGCAAAGATTATTGCGATACACATCGTGCATTCCCCTTGAAATGCCGCCAAAACCGCAATTGCTGTAACTCAGAACCGCCTGAGGTGTGGAGAACTGTTCACCCGATTCCAGATTCCACTGAAATTCATAGGGATTCAAGCCCTGAATGACTCTCACATTTCCGTACTGGTCACATTCCGCCAGAGACGAATGGTTTCCGCTGTATATAAGCGAAAATCCATACACTTCGCCGCTCTTTTCGTTTGCAGCCCTTTCACAAACCATAACAAATGGATTCATCGCATGGCCGCTGCCGCCTCTTGCATTGGATATATCAATCTTTTCACCCAGATTGAGGCTTACACGTGTAAACTCCCTTTCACGGCACCATGCACCGGGGAAATATACCAAATCATAATCATTTTTGTCAAAATCCACACAAGCACTATAAGCAGATTCAACCGCCATTTCTTCATCAGATTTATTAATAATTCTGCTACTTCTGAGAATAACATCATATTCATCAAAAACGGTGTACGAAAGCACCACATCAAGTCCGATTGCCTCATCACAAAGAGTAATTTCCAATGTCTGTGCAGATTTGTCACCCTTGAAAAGGCATGGCATCCCCTCCACTTCTGCAACACAGTCTTCCATTATTGAATAATCCTTGAACAAAAGTCTTGAAACGCTGTTTCCGAATTTATTCCGAACCTTATATGCAGGTGTTCTCAAATCGGTATAGCCGTATGCAGGATATTCCTGCGCCGCAGTTTCAAGATAAATATTGTTCTCATCATAAGAAATCAAGGAATATTCAAGTTTCTCATTTTTCAGAGAATAATCTCTGTCAGCCAGCTTTTTTCCAAAATGATAATGAATGAGGTCTCCCGCTTCATTAACCGTAATTACATAGCTTATATTTTTTCCTTGCAAATGAAAGGTATTATTATTTTTTATAATCATAGTTCTTCTCCTTTTTTGTAATCAGTCAAGCAATCCCAGTCGCTTCACCGTATAAACATAGTCCATCATACAGCTTGAATACCATTGCGAGCAGGTTGTGGGAACGCCCGTTATGGGGTCAATTTCCTGACCGATTTTTGATTCATCAAAATGGTCAACCCATGCCTTCAACCACTGCCTGCACACATAATCAAAATCCTCGCTCCAACCGTAATAATCCATCCATAATGTTCCTCTGAGGACGATTGTTGCCTGAACATGCCAGCCCCAGCAATTTTCCTCAGCATGGTTTTTCACCGACGGGTCATTAATTGCCATTGATGGGAATGGATATGCCGTCCAGAACTCTTCGGGATTTTTCAGATGCTCTCTGTAAACCCTTTCTATCAGCCGTGCATCCTCCTTCTTGTCAAGAACCCTTTCAAGGAATAAATGCAGTATGGTGCTTGACTTATACTTTCTTTTGTTGCCGCATCTGTCAACATCATAGAAAAATGCATCTTCTTCATCAAAGCAGTGTTCAAAAATCTTTTTCTTGATTTCCTTTGCCGATTTTTCCCAGTTTTCTGCTTCATCTTCTTTGCCGAGAAGCCTTGCCATTTTTGCAAGTGCCATTTCATCACCGTAAAAATTACAGTTCATGTCAACAGCCAGAATGGGCGTTATTCCGTCGTCCGGAGGAAGCACAGATGCATTTTGCCGATGTCCGTTCAGAGTGTAATTTCCGGGACACGACATCCCTTCCAGCCTTCCACTGTTGTCGTGACCCGTATCAAAGCCGCAGAACATCTCAATGAGACCTCTTTTTGTTGTCATTCTGTAAGTCCTCAGCCAGTTGTCCCACTTTTTTCCTGCTTCATACAGCCTTTCAAGAAAAGCTCTTTGGGGGTTCATTTCATAAACCATCAATGCAAGTCTGAAAAACGAAACACATTCCTGAATCTGGGAAAAACCAACCATATCTTCGTCCAAAGCCCAGTCAGGACGCTTGTTTGGGTCAATAACCCCAAAGGGAAGCTGTCCGTCCTCCTTCTGTCTGTCCAGAAACAGATTAACAGTATTTTCTGCAATCTCGGTGTATTTTGGAAAAAGTTTTGCCAGCATAATTGAATCGTATGTATGTTCAAGCCACAAGCCCGGATATTGCTCCGAAATCAGAAACAAAGGCTTGTCCATTCCACCAAAGCAAGCAATTTGAATATTTTGGATTCTGTCCATTATCTCATCATATATTTTCTTTACTTTTACATTATCCAGCATTTGCACATCTCCTCATTATCAATCCAAATGAAAAACTTCACGCATAGGAATAAAAACCGGAGAATTATCGGGATTAACTTCCATTAAATCAGCCATATAATCCCACCATTTTTTTGTAATTTCATCTATATTGCGGCTTCTGCTTGCCCAAAGCTCCGCATCCTCAACCTCAAGATAACTGAAAAGCTCGTTTGTTTCCTTGTTCAGGTATATTGAGTAATTCCTTGCACCGTAACCCTTTATTGATTCAACCAGTTCAGGCCAGATTTCATTGTGCCGCCTTTCGTATTCCTCTGCCGCACCGTCTTTCAGCTTCATGATTCCTGCATCACGTACCATTTTTATTTTCCTCCATCCGTTTTTACAGGTCCATTATCATTTCAAAAAGCGACACCGCAAACATCCAATGCCATTCCTCTGTTGGATGGTTGATGCGATTTGAAAGCAATCTTACAAAATCAACACCGCTTTCTTTCAGCTTCAACCATTTTTTCGTGCAGTCGCAAACAGGCACATCAAGCTCTGCACACACCTGCCTTGCAGCTTCCATATAAAGCAGAAAATCATCAAAATGTGTGACCATTCCCGCATACATTTTCTGAAACTCATCACAAACCTCAAAGCTCACCTTGTCTGCAGGTAAATTCTGCGTCATAAATATAACCTCCGAGCCCGAATCCTTCAGTTTTTTCAGAATTTCTCTCAGACTGTCACGGTACACATCCAAGGACTCCAAACCCTGACAGGAATCGTTAAGTCCAAAAGAGACCACCGTCAAATCGGGCTTATATGCAATCACATCACGTTCAATACGTGCAAGCCCCGACCTTGCGTTGTCACCGCTTATCCCTGCGTGAATCATATTGATTGGTGCCGCAGGATAGCATTTTTCAAAAAGACTTCTCAGCTTTGTGTGATAGCCATCATCAACTCTGAATTCCGTTTCAAAACCGCTTTCGCCTTTTTTATATAGCTCAAAGCAGCCCTGTGTCACGCTGTCACCCAAAAAAGCAATCGTCACCGGTGCCGCACCGATGGGATTTTCATTTTTTGCTCTTAGTTTTTCTGCAAACTTCATGTTGTTGTACTCCTTTTTAATATATATGGCATTGACCTCACCCCAATATCGGAGCGAGGTCAAACTCTCAGCAAATAAAATTTTTAATTATTCAGGCTTTTTTTCCAGTTTCAGGGGGAAATCGCCCAGCTTGTTTACTTTAAAGCCATTAGCCTTGTATTCTTCATAGTCAAATGCTTCAAGCTCGTCAATAGCCAGCTTGTGGAATTCATAAAAGTTCTTCCACCATTCGTAGCCGCTGCCAAGTTCTGCATTGAGGTATGCATCAACAATATCACAGCCCATTGCAGGCGCAACATAGAAAGCACCCATAGCAAGAACATTCACACCGTTGCCTGTGATTGCACGGAGTGCCGCAGGAACAGATTCAACAACACCGGCATGAACATGAGGGCACTTGCTTGCGGCAATGTGAATTCCCATGCCTGTTCCGCAGAACAAAAGTGCTCTTTCAAACTCGCCTTCCGAAATCATTGCACCGGCACGGAGACCAACCCTGTGGAACATCAAATCGGTATCATCAGGGTCAGAATCGGCTTTAACACCAACATCAGTGATTGTCCAGCCCTTTGCTCTCAGATGCTCACAAACCGCCTCTTTAAGAGGAAAACCTGCAAAGTCAGCACCAACCAGAATTTGTTTGTCTTTTACCATTTTCATAGTTTTATCCATCCCTTCAATAACAAATTAATTTATTTCCATTATATAAAAAATTGTATCACACCTAATGTCAAAAGTCAATCTAATACTCATAAATTATCAAGCCAACAGGATTTGCATAGGTCGTATAAATCATTGTTCTGTAGTTATTACCTGTGTATGCATACAATCCGTCAACACTCTGTTTTTCTATTGTTCTTCTGAAGGGTTCAACGCTGTAAACATACTTGAAGCCTGTTTTGTGATACATTTCCTCGTTGCCCTTCACATCAAAATTCAACACATTGTTGGAATATCCCGTGAATTTTGCACACTGGAATCGGTTATAGCCAAGGAAGAACTGAGGATAGTTACCCTCAACGCTGAGCCACACTTTTCCAATCGCTGTCCGCAATATCAAGATTATCGAAAAATTGTTAAAAAGAGTTAATTTCGCCTCCAGCGGTACTTTTTTCGGAATTTTTTCCTGATTTTACCAAGTTTATAACAAATTCAATAATTTTATTGCTATTTTAATATTGCAATAAAAAGCCAATCATAATATACTAAAAATCAGAGGTAAGCCATTGGGTTTTAATACAAATAAACCCCATTGTACAATTTTTATAGTTAATATCAAAATTTTGTGACTTTACAACACACAAAATTTTGATATAATAAAACATATAAAATCTTTCAGGAAAGGAAGAAATTAAAAATGAAAGAAAAAGTAAAAGTTGGTTGGGTCGGCGTTGGCAGACGTGCCCACGGTATGCTCAAAAATATTTTTTCAGCTATGGAGGATGTGGAAATCACAGCAATCTGCGACATTGACGAAGCAGGTCTTGAACGCGGTCTTGCCATAATCCGTGAAAACAAACTGCCCGAACCCATTCTCACAAAGAACTATGACGATATTTTGAACAATCCCGAGATTGACGCAATTATAATCATGACTCCCTGGATGGGTCGTGTTGGGTTGGCAATCAGGGCAATGCGTGCAGGGAAATATGTTGGCATTGAAGTGGGAAGTGCATACGATCTTAAGGAATGTTTTGACCTTGTTGATACATACGAAGAAACAGGTGTTCCTGTTATGATGCTTGAAAACTGCTGCTACGGCAGACGTGAAATGATGGCGCTCAACATTGCCGAGCAGGGTCTTTTTGGTGAAATCGTTCATTGCAACGGTGCATATGCACATCATCTTGAGGACGAAGAGCTTTTCAGAGAAATGGTTGTTGAGCCAAAGGGTGACAAAGTGACCCATTACCGACTCCACGATTATATGCTGAGAAACTGCGACCAGTATGCAACACATGAATTTGGTCCCATTTCAAAGGTGCTGAAGTTAAACCGTGGAAACAAGCTCCTCACCATTAGCTCAATGGCTTCCAAGAGCCGTGGTATCAAGCAATACGCAAAGGATAAGTTCGGGCCCGACAGCTACTATGCACAGGTTGACTACAAGCAGGGTGACATCGTAAGCTCAAACATTCTTTGCGCGGGGGGCGAAACCATTCACCTCACCCTTGACACCACTCTTCCCCGCTCATATTACAGCCGTGAATTCACCGTCAGAGGAACAAAGGGTCTCTGTGCCGAGGAAAGACACAGCGTATACCTTGACTTCATGGAGAACGGACCTCAGAACCTGGAGAACGAAGAAGAAATGTTCAAAACCTATGACCACCCCTTACATAAAGAATACGTTGAGCTTGGCGAAAAGTCAGGCCACAGCGGCATAGACTGGCTTGTTGGACGAGCATTCATCGAAGCCGTAAAGAACGGCACAAACACCCCCATTGATGCATATGACACAGCACTCTGGCTGTCAATCGGACCTCTTTCCGAGGCATCAATCAACAAGGGCGGTGCTCCTGTTGAAGTTCCCGACTTCACAAAGGGCAAGTGGATTAACCGTGAACCCATTGTTGAAGGCAAATACTGCCTTGACAAGGTTTGCGAAGACAAAAATACAAAGATTTATTAATAAAGAAAACGGTTCTATAACAAATGTTGGGGTAAATGCTTTGTAAAGATTCTTCGCTGCGCTCAGAATGACTAAAGCTTGCCGGCACAAGGTCATGTTGAGCGTAGTCGAAACATCTTTTTGTACTAAACCCCAACATTTGATAAAGAACCAAGAAAAAATGGAACCTGAATCCCTTTTGGAATTCAGGTTCCCCTTTATTTTAAAGCTCTATTCTCGTTGTCATAACACTATACTGTCCCTGCTCCGCAAACCAGTGCGACATCATAACATCACCATCCGAGAGCATGATTGCGCCGGGCTGACCAAACTTCAGAAACGAAAAAATCTCTGCCATATTTTTGTCCTTTACCATTGGTGTCAAAGGCTCCCAGACAAGAGTTTTTTTAATTATGTTCCATTTCTTTTCCGAGAAATCAACAATGCAACCGTAAATTCCCGGTCTGTCGGTATCACGACGGATAGCGTGCAAAGCAAGAAGCCTTTCGCCGCCTATGGCACAAACCGATGATACCTGACCCACAATACCCGTGCTTTGGGGCTTTGTCCATGTTCTGCCGTTGTCAAATGATGCGGTATAATGGTTTTCGTATCTTTCCCCTGTCTCAACATTTTCATTCCAGCCAATATTAATTATCGTACCCGATTCAAGCTGGCACATTCTCTGCTCATAGCAGGTAACATTATCGCCATCAAATTCCATACAAACCGAATCATCATTCCATGTTTTGCCTTCATCCTCCGAACGAAGCGCTCTTCCACACATTCTGCCGTGCGATTTGCCCTCCCAGTCGGGAAATCCCGTAATGGGCGTAATCCATGTTCCGTCTGCAAGCACGGTAATCGGCGCCGATGCTTCAACATGAGGCCCCCACGCACATTCAATCTTTTCGGGCTCGCTCCATGTCTTTCCGTCATCCTCCGACACCGACCAGAACACAAAATCGTCCAGAAGTCCGCCGGTTTCAGGATTGCCAAGGGGCAAAGCGGGATTCCCTCTGTAAAAAGCATATCCCACAGAAACCAGTCTGCCGTCAGGCAATGACACTGCCTTGGCACAATTGCTGATTGGCATACCCTCTTTGCTGAAATCAAACATTTGCTGTGGCTCACTCCACGTTTTACCGCCATCCTTACTGAAAGAAATAAAAGTTATCTTGTCAACGCTTTCAAAGGCCTCGCCAATACAATAAACCACAGCCAATTCCCCGTTTTTCAGCTCACAAACAAAAGGAAATGCACTCTGACGGCTTTTGAGCTGCGGCAAAGGATTTTCATATACTATCGAATAATTTTTAACTTTCATGTTTTCACAACCTTTCTGTATGTTTATCTTATCACACAGCAAGGTCTGAGTAAACTGAATTTTTTGCTGATATTTTTCAAAAACTGTCCGAAAATTCACACTCGCATATTCTCAGGCGAAATCCCGTAATGCTTTTTAAAAGCCTTGTAAAAGGTATTATACTCCCTGTATCCCACCTTTTCGGCAATTTCAGTCAAAGACCGTTCCGAATTCATAATCAGTTCCTTTGCATACACCATACGCTGATTAAGCACAAGGGTCGACAGGGAAACACCAAAAACATCCTTGATAATGCGCGCAGTATTTCGCTCGCTCATATGCAGAATTCCCGCAACAGAGGCAAGAATATCATTTTCATTACAAAAACGTGATATATAATCCCCAACAACCCCTCTGAGCTTTTGTTTGTAAAGGGTTTCGTTCACATCACAAATATTTTCCTTTGCAACATCATTCTCATTTTCCGAAACCTCTTCGGCAACAGCAAGAAGCAACATTCCAAAAAGGATTTTCAGTTTATGTCCCGAAATTCCCGACTGCCTTACCCCGATTATGCGGTTAACACAGTCAGTCACCGTATTATTGTTGTGTATCAGAACCCCGTCCATACCGCCTAATATTCCGTTATAATACCGATATTCCGACGTTTCCGAATTTACTTTCGGCAAAAAATTCAGCGAAAACAAAAAAGCGTATTTTTCTGCATCGGAATTTTCCGTTGAATGAAGACAGTTGGGCGGAATAATAATATATTCACCCTCACCGACAGTATCCGAGTCACCTGCCGTTCTTATGGGCATTGACCCGCTCCGCACATACTGCAGCTCATAAACAGAATGAAAATGCATTTCGCATCTGCTGTCCTCAATATGTTCATTTGAATCAATAACCGAAAGCATCATATCTCCGATATTTATATCAAATGTATCAGGCTTCCAGTCCGAAATCTTCGCCATAGCCTTTTCCTCCTATTCTTCAAGCTCTCTGCCGTTTCTGGCATCAAAATGAAGAATCTGTCCCGACTCAAGGGCAATCTGCCACACAGGAATGGCAAGAATATTCCGATAGCTTTCTTCCGTTCTTCCTATATAATACCCGTGCTTGACGCTGATAATTCTGTGAACCATATTCTCAGCAAGATTACGGCTTTTTATCAACCCCACAAGAACTCCCTCAACATTTGGGTAAATCTCCGAGCTTTCCGCAACCTCCAATGCCGAAATAATGTTTTTTCCGCCAATTGCCGTAACTCCGTTCTTTGTCACGTCAAAAGACATATATGCATCAAAAAACTCCGCATCATTGTGTTTAACCGTGAATATTGCTTTTTTGCCATCGGGAATCTGATTAACGCCGTTAAAGGAATAAGCCTCTTCCATAATCCCAAGTCGGTTCATTTCTTCACGGCACATGCTTTCAATTTTCTCGGTTGAATAATCCCCAACCGAGGCTCCAACATTCTTTTTTCTGTACACAAACTCATCACCGTTGATAAAAAGCGTTCCCATGTCGCTCTCAAACATTCTGTCGCCCGCCTCAACATAACCCTCGCCAAGAAAAACCAGAAGCATTTCATCCGAGCTTCCAAACATTTTTTCCAGATAATAGTTGTTGGCATCAGGTGTTTCGGGAATCTCAAAATCATCAGGAAGAAAAATTCTTTCCTTTTCAAGAATATGCGAAACATCAGCGGTCATGGCAAGACGTTCTTCCCGCTCATGTATCTCCGCATTATAAATCATATATCCCATAAAAATATTCGCAATCATCAGTATGACAATAAAAACCGTTTTCAGTCTGCTCAAATCCATGGCTATTCCCCCCTGATTTCCCAGACTGCCGGAGTCTCGTTTACGTCTTCCTTGATTTCATAAACAAGACGGCTTCCGGTTATTTTTTTGCAGGCTTTGTTTTTTTCGCAAAAATCATCAACCGCTGTCAAAACATCATCACAAACCGATTCCTCATTCAGCTTTTCAACCGCCCTCACGTTTATTCTGTACTCCGCAAGAATCCCATTCTTGATAACAGCTTCAACCGCCGCCCTGTTGCCAAGCTTCACACGCACATTGTCAATAAAATAATCCATGCTTATTCGGATTTCCGACAAATCGTTCAAATCAGGGTATTCAACAATCCGCAGTGTTGCATAATTCTTTTCACTACCCACACCGCTCACCGCAAGAATGTTCTGATTAAGGGTTGAAACACTCTCAATAACAGAATATGCATCCATTTGGGTCTTTCCCGACACCAGCATGGAAACACCGTCGTTTTCACTCAATGCTTTGTATTCAATCTGTCCGTCAGGCCGAACACTTATGGTTCCCGTCTCGCTGACAAGAATCAGCTTTCCTTCGCTGTCAGCATAACGTCTGATTGTGTTTGGATTATAGCCAAAGGCGGTAATCAGATTAACCGAAAACTCGCTTGTCTGATTAAACTTAATTCCTTCCTTGTACTTCACAGGAATTCCCGATACCACAAGATTTGCTTTTCTTTCACCAACAGGGAGCATTATCATTGAATCAAGAAGCAAGCTGTGTCCCCCTTCTATGTCAAGGTTAAGTTCATATGCAAAAACCGAATTCTTTTTTGCGCTGTCGGTAATTTTCTTTGCAACCTCATCAAAAATCCTATGCGGCACCTTGCACATAACCGAAAAAACGTCCTTTGTATCATCAGCACGCAAAAAAGCCTTCACATTGTCACTCTTTGCATCGGGAACAAAAATGAGCTCCGAATATTTTTTTGCATTTGCTTCCAGACCGCTTGCCAAAACATTCAAAAGCTGCGCTTCAAATGCCGAATTCCGTGCACATCCAAACTTCACGTACAATCCGTTTCCGTCAAGAGCTTTTTTCCATTCCTCCTCGGTATTTTTCGCATAGCTCGATGCAGATTTTGCGTGCATGTCCTTGATTCCCATTTCAATCATTTTGAGAAGCTCGCCGTAGCCCTCCTCAGAAGCCCCAAAAACATATCTGCCCTGCGAATGCTTCAGCATAACAAGTTCGGGTGCAGTCAACCGCCAGTATTTGTTTTCAACATTCTCTTTTTCGGCATCCGGCTGAGCTTTTGACGTATCACTGCCCCAAAAAACTCCGTTGGGTGCACTTTCACCCCTGTACAGCTCAATAACTCTCAGCATACACTGAACACAGCAAACACAAAGGACAATAATCAAAACAGTTTTTATCCTTTCAATCAACATCTTTTTTTGACTGCGTGTAAGAAATTTCACTGCACAAGCCTCCCTTTCCCAAAACTAAGATTTTGCAGCCGACTTCCTGTTATGCAAACAAGGACGACCTTTGGTCGCCCTTGAAAAACTGCAAATCCGTTATACATCACGACCTGCAATCCAAACCGCAATTATGCCGACAAGGACTTAATCAAGTCAATGATATTGTAATTATATTTTGTCAGAGACAGCTTCATAAGCTGTACCTTATCACCGTTCGCTGCGCGCACCAGAATGGTGTTTTCTCCGTCATCAAGATTCACCGAACCCATAAAAAGTCCCGAAGTGCCTATGGTAACCTCCGCACTGGTCTGAACATTCTGTGATGCACCGTTCACATCAACAAACTCGGTTGCATTATAGACCTTTTCATAAAGCCCCGTTTGAGGATTGTAGCCGTACAGTGTCACCACCGTGCCGCCCATTCCGTAACCCGAAATAATATAGGTTGAATTAAACGTTGAATCCTTTTGGTTTTCAGGCTTTGTTATACTGATAAGATCCGAGGTGGTTCCTGTCACATCAGCCGAAATGGTTTCAGGCGATGCAAAAACACCAATGCTGCATACCAACAAAATCATCGCTACCAAAAAAAACGAAAATATTTTTTTCATAAACAGCCTCCTTGTCAAAAAATCTTTTCCGATGTACAACCGGATATGTAAAACCTTCATCAAAGAGCATTGTCAAACACTCTCAAACCAAGACTTTTCCAATCTTGCTAATTTGATTATAACACACAATTGTTACAAAGGCATTACAGCCGCATTACATTTTTCTAAAACTTATTTTTCGTCAAAAAAAGCCTTTTTTGTAACATTATGTTCCTCAAAAAATATACTGATAACAGGAAATTATAACAGGAGTGTGATTACAATGAAAATATTTATCGACCCCGGACACGGCGGGCCTGACCCGGGTGCCGTGGGCAACGGCGTAACCGAAGAATTCGTGAACCTCAACGTTGCTCTTGAGCTTGAAAGACTTCTTCGTGAAGCAGGTTACGAAACAATGATTTACCGAACCACAAGCGATGAAAATGTTCTGGAAAACAAAAATGCAGACCTGCGTAATAGGGCGCAAATGGCAAATAACTGGAATGCCGACTACTTCATCAGCATCCACACAAACAGCTCTGTCCGCCCTGATGCGCAGGGAGTTGAAGCCTACGTCTACCGCCTTGGAGGAACTTCCGAACGTCTTGCTCAGTCAATTGTCAATTCAATTTCCAATGAGCTGGGTTCAAGAAACCGTGGAGTTATGCAGGCAAACTTTGCCGTCCTGCGCCGGACAAATATGCCCGCCGTCCTTGTTGAGTTGGGCTACCTGACCAACAGCACCGAAGCCCTGAACCTGAACAGCCCCGCATGGCAAAGAGCCGTTGCAGCCGCAATTTTCAACGGAATTGTAAACGCCGTGGGACTTCCCCGACCACGCTGAAAAAAACGCCTTTGACCCCAAAAGTAAAAGGAAGCTGAATCAGCTTTACTTGATACAGCTTCCTTCACTCAATATATATTTTTTTCACAATAGCATTATTGAATATTAATTTTTGCAAGTCCTGCTTCCGACGTTTCTTTATAGGAAGTATGAATATCCCTGCCTGTTTCCTTCATGGTTTTTACAATGCTGTCAAAGGAAATTTTTCGGGTATTCCACAAAAAACTTGCAAGGCTGACAGCATTGATTGCACGCATTGCAGCCACAGCATTTCTCTCAATGCAAGGAATCTGCACAAGTCCGCAAATCGGATCGCAGGTCAGACCAAGATGATGCTCAATGGCAATTTCGGCAGCATATTCTATTTTGTCCAAAGAGAGTCCGAACAACTCCGCAAGCGCTGCCGCAGCCATTGCACAGGCACTTCCTATTTCCGCCTGGCAACCACATTCTGCACCTGAAATTGACCCATTTGTTTTAATTATGTTCCCGATAATTCCTGCTGTGATTAACGCCTGCACAATTCTTTCATCACTAAACCTGTGCTTTTCTTGTTGATATAACAGTACAGCAGGCACGACCCCTGCCGCTCCGCAGGTTGGCGCTGTGACAATTCTTTCGCCCGAAGCATTTTGTTCTCCCACGGCAAAAGCATAGGAACAGACCATTCTGTGTTCACGAGTTTCCGCAGATTCATCAATATGCTGACTGCTGAACAAGTACTGCGCTTTTTTCTGAACTTCAAGTCCTCCGGGCAATGTTCCCGAATCCGCAAGTCCACTTTTTATGGAATTCTTCATTGCTTCCCATACATACAGCATATACTTAAAAAAGTCATCATCTTCAACTTCAAGAGCATATTCCCAAAGCCTGATTGACTTCTGCTCGCAATAGGCTGCAATATCTGCAAATTTACACAGATTATAAATTTTTTCTTTTTGTATTTCCTCTGAATCTTCAAATACAATACTGCCGCCGCCTATACTAAAAACTCTGGCAGAATCTACCACTTCCCCCTCTGTAAATGCAAGCAACTCCAGAGTATTCGGATGCGGAAGTACCGTTTCAACACAATTAAACTCAACCTCACAGTTGCATGGTGCAAATGCTTTTTGAATTACAACATCCGTCCCATGACCTTTTCCTGTTTTTGCAAGCGACCCGTAAAGAGTTACTTTAAAAAAATCCGCATCAGAATTCCTCTCTTTAAAGACCAAGCATGCTTTTTCAGGACCTATGGTATGAGAGCTGGAAGGGCCTCTGCCAATTTTGTAAAGTTCTTTTATTGACTCCATTCCCGTTTTCGTTTTTTTCAACATAATCCCCCGCTTCAAAACCCTGTTTACGGTCTAAAAATATACGTTGCAATTGAATGAGCTTCCACGTTGGTTTCAAACATTTTTCCATCAACATAAAAACAAAAACTTTTTTCGTTATCTGTTGAATTGAGCACAACCGACACAATGGTTCCGTCAGGATTTTTAAATGATACAGTATCAATTTCAGATGTCCACTTGCTGCTTCCGATTCGCTTTGCGCCCTTTTGCACATACTTGCTGAAATGACCGATATAATAATAAGAATCGTGTATATAAACTTTATCATTTGCGGTATCTGCCATAATTGGAGCATCACAAAAATTTCCAACATGGTTAGGGCCGCCCTTTTCGTTCAGAACAAGATTCCAGTCGCAGAAAATATTGCAACCGTTATTAAAGTTTCCAATCATATCATGTGCATATTTTTCGCCGATTTTTACGGTGTCCGATTCTCCCAGACTGTATTCATAGCATCCCTCGGAAAAAACAATGTCTTTGTCAGGGTATAATCTGCTGAACATATCCAGCTGTTCAAAATGGTCACCGCTGTACCAATGCATAGCAATGCCATAAACATATTTCTCGGTTTCATCATCGAGAACAATTTTAGCCCTTTCTAAAACACGTTCCTTATTATGGTCCCAAAACAGAAGTTTCACGCCCATGTCCGCCATTTTTTTGCCAAGAAAATCTTTGATAAAATCCCGTTCTTCCTCGGCTGTATATACGCACGAATCCCATTTCTGAACGGCTTTTGGTTCATTCTGAACAGAAACCATGCTAATGTCTATACCTCTTTTTTTATATTCTTTGATATATTTAGCAAAATATTCAGACCACAACTCATAAAACTCTTTTTTCAACTTTCCCCCTTGATTCATTTGACCGTTTGTTTTCATGTAAGCAGGCGGACTCCAGGGAGATGCGAACATTGTTATTTCGCCGTATTCCATTGCATCCTTTATCATGGGGATAACAGATTGCTCATCCCTTGATATATCAAAACTTTCAAGAGTTTTGTCGTTTTCTTCAACATACGAATAATTTCCCAGCGAAAAATCGCAGCTGTTCATATGCACACGTCCGAAATTATAGCCAATCCCTTCATTCTTGTCAAAATATAGCTTCAAAATTCTGTCTCTGTTTTCCTTGCTCAGCTTATCAATTGTTGTTGATGCTGCCTCGGTAAACGCTCCCCCAAACCCCTTTATTTCCTGAAATTCAATTTCAGGAAATATATTAATAAGAGGGTGTTCCCTTTCCGCATCATCACATACCAAAATATCCGAACATTCCGTCATTGGGGTTTTGCCGCTCACAGTTTTTATTACCTTGACTTCCATTTTTGCCCTCCTCAAAATTCAAGTATTCCCTCGTATGGATGCTTGCAGTCATATGTAAACAGGGCAAGAGCCGTGTCATATTCATAATCGTCAGGAAGCAATATTTCAACATAATAATTACTTTCCACAAGTTTTGTGCTGTATTCGTCCTTTGAAAGCGCTCTGCCGTTGAGCAGAACCTTTGTTTCCTTTGCATCCTCAAAGGGTGCAACAAGCCTGATAACCATTCCACCCATGGATACCGATTCTTCGCTTGCCTGCATATCATGCAGAGCGGCGTGCTGATTGGGATTTTCTTCAAAAAACCTATTTAACCCCTCCATATCCATATTGGGTTCATCCTTCAAATCTTCAAGAAGACTTTCAATGGGAAGTCCCTCCTGATGCTCCCTGAAATATCTTTGGATTTTGTCCTTTGATGTTGTAACAAGCAATCCACCGACTCCGATTAACTCGGGATGTATAATTGCCGTGCTGATTTTGTCGGCATTCTGCCACAGGCGTATTCTGTTTTCTCTTGTCTTTGCCGCATTTTCACCCCCAACACAAACGGCATGGTGTCCCTGAGGATATGCAATGATGTTCACAGGATATTCCTCGTTGCCATGCTTCAAGGCAGCAAGCAAGCGATAGAGTCCGCTTTCCTCCCAATGAATTTCCATTGTTGCGGCAACAGTATGATATTTTATATAGGCATAAACCGTTGAAGGTCCTCCCTCTGCACCGGGTCGGAACCGTGCCCGATACGGAGATGTTTTGCACATTTCCTCTGATGGAATGAGCTTTTGCATCAAGTCTTCATTCATAACGCCAAAGCCTCTGTCAACCGCTCCTTGCTGAATTGCATCACAAAAACGTCTGTCGTGCATACGATTCAGAACAAACGCAGAATATCCAAGGGATTCCAGCACCATCTGATGTTCATAATTAACACCGTGACAGTCAATGAGAAGCTCAGGCTTCAGTCTGTCAATGAGCATTTGTGTTGCATAAGCCGCAGGTGCTATTTCAGGGTCTTTCACTCCGTCATATTTAAAGGAAATATATTCGTCCACTCCTGCTTCATTTTTAAAATGATATTCAGGAGAGAGCTTTGAATAGGAATATGGATTTGAGCAGGGCACAATAACCACAATCTGTTTTTTCATAATTTCCCTTGCATCATCTGCACCCGATGCCAGATAGTTGCCAAGGCTGAGAAGTGTGGTCATTCCCGTGATTTCCATTCCGGAATGCTGCGCCGTAAAGAGCGCAATCTGTTTATGCTTGTCATCAACGGACGGGTCAGTGAAGAATGCCGCAAAAATTGGAAATCCGCTGCAATTTCCAATTTCCTCAATTCTTACAAAACCCGAAAGTCTTTCTTCCCATCGCTTCATATATTCAGGAACTTCTTCCGCTCTGATTGCATTTCTGAATGGTAATAACTGTTTCTTGTGTGCCATAATAATTGATTCTCCTTTTTTAATTCTATTTATTTCAAAACCTTACCAAAAAGCCTCTCTGCATTATATCTGAGAATATTCGCCTTGTCTTCCTCGGAAATCAAAGCAAATTCAATTCTTCCCCGCTGAAACGCCGCAGAATATGTATCTGTACCAAAGAGAATTTTCTCAGAACCGATGCGGTTCACCGCATACTCAATTATTTTATTATTTGAGCTTGCAATTCCCGACGTATCGGTATAAACATTTCCATGCTTTGCAAATTCAACCGCATCAACAAATTCTTTGCTCCCCAGATGAGCAATAATTAAGGTCATTTCAGGATATTTATCCGCAAAAGTCAGAATTTTTCAGTCAGTCAAAAACTCGGTCATCGGATGCGTCAACACAATTGTCTCAAGCTCTGCAGCAAAGGAAAATATTTTGTCGCCAAACTCCATGAGGTCATATTTGTGCATATAGGGATGTAGCTTTATACCCACACACTTCCCTGACTTTAATATTTTCCTTGCCTGTTCAAAGGTTCCGTCGCATCTGGGGTCAATAACAACCCACTAATAAAGGTCGTCTGTGGATTTGACAATATTCATCAGATACTCATTTTCCTGTTCAATTGCCTCGTTGGTGATAACCGATGCAAAGGTTGAACAGAACATTTTTTCAATCCCTGTACCCTTGCTTATTTTTCTGAGCTCATCAAGGTCGGCGGTATACACTTCACTGACCTGTGTATCGTATATACTTCCGTGATTGATGTGCATATGCATATCAATTGCCTGCAACAACATTCATTTCACCTCAAATTATGTAATTTAATATTTTAGCTTATAAAACCACATCAAGAATATCCAAAAGCCCATCTGCACGGTAATCACACAGCTCGTCCACTCCGGCATTATCAATATTTCCGCCGGAAATGCCAACACAGCTGAAGCCTGCAAGCTTAATTGAAACAACTCCTGCGGAGCTGTCCTCAATACCAATTACCTTGTGCCGTCTTTCAAAGGGTATTCCAAGACCAACCCTTGCGGTCTCCGCATAGAGCCACGGATGGGGCTTTGGAGCAAGCTCGCCCAAAGTTCCCGTCTGACCTTTTCGGAGTGCCTGACCTGCTGTGATTATTGCGTCATAAAACTCTGTTGGGTCGCCCATATCAAGCTGTTTGAATGCCGAGATAATTTCCGGCATCGCCTTTTCATAGAGTCCCGATGTAACAAGCCCGATTTTTATGCCCTCTGACTTTAATGTGAGCAAAAATTCTTTGAGGTTTGGCGCAGGAGTGAAAGCATCCTGCTTGCCTCTGCCTTTCATTATCTCGTCCATTTGGTGATTCACAATCTCAAAATAATACTGTCGTGCAAGTTCAAGACTTCCGCCCTTGGCGTACTTATTAATCATATACTGCAGATGCTCCGAAACGGAGTGCCCCGAAATAAAGGGCTCGTCCTCTTTTTCGTATCTGAAATCACTTTTTCCCAAAAGACGTGCGGTCGTCTGTTCAATGACCCACATCCAAAAGCTCTCGCTGTGTACTGATGTTCCGTCAAGGTCCATTAAAACTGCTTCTGCCTTGGGCTCAAAATGTGTCTCGTGCATGGGATAGATTGCAGGATAACCCATACCGCTTTTCACATAGCAAAGGGTTTTGTCATCAAACTCAACTATGTCAATCTTTTTGTCGTCGGGGGTCAGTATTCTTCTGACCCCGTCCTTTCCGCTTTCAAAGTATTCATTTTTAAGTATTTCATTCATAGTGCTTTTCACCTTTATTCCATATCAAACATAACCGTCACAATCTTAAACGGCTCTATTTCAAGCTGTGTTTTTCCGTTTTCAACCGTCAATGCTTCAAGCACATCCTCCCCAAGAGAACAAAGACTCGCACTCTTTGCTTCTCTCACCCAGGCACAGCCCTTTTGAGCTTTGTCTGTGGGGTTATACAATCTCAGAACAACTGCATTTTTATTCTCTGCACGTTTCACGCAGGAAAGCTCAAAGTCTGTGCCAACAAAGCTACATTCTGCGGGGAGACTTCCGCCCATGCCGTGACCCAACTGCATAACAGAAAGGCTTGTGAGATATTTTTTGCTCTCCTTTGAAACGTTCGCCTCTGCATCGTGGAAATAAATTGCATACTGCGTATCAAAAGTGCCCTTGCAATCTGCGTTTTCGTTATCAAAGGTCAGGAAACAATCATCATGAACAGGGAACTTGCCCGAAACGGCTCTGAGCATTGTCACATTAAAGCTACATCCGCCGCTGTCCTCTGCATACATCTCCTTGTTGCCCTGTGTTATGAGGGTAACGCCGCCCTTTTCATCAGACGCATCCGCAAAGGTCTGAACAGCAAATCTCAAAAGCTCGTCACCACGTCTGCCGTTGTTGTCCGAAATATTGCCGATTGCTCTTCTTCTCTGCTCAAATGCACTGTCACACAAAACCTCGTCTGTCTGCACTCCCGTGGGAATAACCATTGTGAGCAGATGATTGTTTGAATTGTTCTGTATTTGTGTTTTGAAGTCAA
The DNA here is from genome assembly GCA_017436245.1 of Clostridia bacterium. GTDB lineage: Bacteria > Bacillota > Clostridia > Monoglobales > Monoglobaceae > SIG440. The sequence continues at coordinate 61,910 of JAFSDN010000088.1, read as the reverse complement.
GGCGTCTTGAATCCTTTTCAAGAGTAACGTCCGTTGTAATTATCAGCTTTTCAAAAACTTCTGAACGTTTGTTGCCGTCGGCTGAAACTCCCTTTGGAATTTCCATTTCGTACTGAATTTCAAGAGTTGCTTTAAGTCCCGAATTTTCCTTTATTGAAATGCTCTTCACCGATGTTTTTGAGGAATATGCGCTGTTGTCTCTCGGCTGTCTGTGAACCCAGAAGTCGCCGCTACAGCCCTCGTCTGTGAAATAGTGAAGATTGTTATACTCTCTCTTTGCAGAATAATCGTATACAGAGAGTGTTCCGTCAGCATTTGCGCTCACTCTCAACAGTCCGTTGTCAAGAACATCTGCCCCCTTGCCGATTGGGTTATAGGGGAACACTCCCGGAGGGAAGGGTGCAGGATTCTTTGTTGGGTCGCCCTTTGTCCACGATAATTTCAGCAATTTGTAGCCCATTGCAGGAATATTCTTTACATATGCCGTCATTTTCACCCTTACGCATCTCACGCTCTTGGGACGGTTTGAACGGTTTATCATTGCCATGGTGAACTGTTCCTGAGAGCTGTAATAAACCTCAACCCTCTCGTCACCGTCATAAATCACGGGGTTTTCGGGAATATCCTCAAGTGGAAGGTCAGCATAAACCGTCACAACCTGACTCTTTTCATAGGGGCAGGTATTGAACACCACAAGACCCGTTTCATTATCAGCCAATCCCTCAACGTTGATTTCTCTGCACACATTTTCGCAAGCTCTGCGAATGAGGTAATCCTCCATCTCGTTAATCTGTTCAAGTCTATTCAAATTATCCGTCTTTATATGGGGGTCGCCCGAACCGTGGATTGAGTCGTGGGCGTGGGTCTTGAAAAGGTTCTTCCACACGTGTTCAAGCTGTTCCTTGTCGTATGCACCCCCCGAAAGCATTGAGAATGCATTAAGGGGTTCAAGAATGTTAATCAGCTTGTTTTCCGCCTTGAAGTCTGCAATTTTAAGCTCAATATTGCTTCCCATTGTTTCGCTGTGCAAGTGGTCAACGGGGCCATAGCGAAGCTCACCGCAATACTTTTGAAGTCCGTCCAAATTAACGTCCTTCCTGAAATCCTCAAAATACAGCACGGGGTTTGAATGAACAAGCTCCAGTTTGTCCTGCATTGAGTTTGCAATTCTTATTGCTTCGGGCACTTCCCTTGTGGGAGGAATGAAGTCTGTTCCGTCAAAGCCAATACGAACATTCTCCGAATTACTTGCCGCGGTATCCTCAATCAGCGCATCAATTGCCCCATCAATTTCTTCTGTTCTGATTCTTCTGTCGGGGGATGCTTCGTTGGCATAAAAATGCTTTTTGCCCTCATCAATCATATGGCACAAACGGTAATTCTCACTGAATTTTGAATCCCAGCCGAGCTTTGTTGGTGTTCCGCCAAAAATCACAGGCATAGTAAAGCAAAACGAGAAGTTCCAACGCTTGTAGTTGCCAAGTCTGTTGGCAAGAACCGCTGTTCCGTCAGGGGCATTCCATATAAATTCGCTCTTTGGAAATACCCTTGCGTTTGAGCCTTTATAGAACAACACATCCTTAATTCCAAAGCCCGAATATATCTGCGGAAGCTGAGCAATCTGACCAAATGAGAAAATTGAATAGCCGATTTTCATTGCATCCGAAATACTCTCGCATTTTTTCTTGCCCGTGAGCAGATTTCTTACGATACTTTCCTGATTTACGCTGTAACAGTCCACAAGGCTGTACCACGGACCAATTAGAATTCGTCCGTCCTTTATGAGTTTTTCCAATCTTTCCTTCATATGAGGCTTTACTTCAAGATAATCGTCAATCATTATGCTCTGACCGTCAAGGGTGAAAAACCTGTAATTTTCGTCATTTTCCATTATCTCAATCAGCTCGTCCATAAGCTCTGTGAGCATAAATTGGGTTGCAGGGAAGGAATGTCTGTGTTCTCTGTCCCAATGTGTGTTTGATATTACGTGCATCTTCATTTTCGTCATTCCTTTCTTGTTATCTGATGATAAACGAATACACCGCCGCATCTCTCATTTCAAATTTCAGGCGGACAATTTTTCCGTTCAGCTTTTCCATATTCTCCTCATCCGCAATTTTAACCTTGCGTGCCATGGAATTACCGATAATATCGCAGGTTTCATAGCCTTCAAGTCTTTCGCCCTTTTCGTCAAGCAATGACACACGCATATATCCTCCTGCCGAAGTGGCAAAATTCATTTCAAGCTCACCGCCCTCAAAAACAAAGGGCTTTGTGACAATATTCCCTCCGCTGTATGGGGCACGGTAGCAGGCAAAGCCGTCCTTTCGGATTGTATATCTGTAAAGCCTTGTGGGTCTCATTGAATGATGACCGTCATTGGCAAAAAGTGAAATCTCGGTCTCCTCTGAATCCTCATCGTCAATGGCTGTTTCAAGCAGGCCCTTTCCAAAGTAGCAATCGCCGTAAACCCAGTTATATTTCCGTTCAAGCCCCGCATCGGCAAAGGCTTCGTCAAATCTGTGCCACTTTTTTCCGTCATGGGACGACATAAAAAGTGCATCGGTGAGAGCAAGCCCCGAGCGTGGTTCTTCCTTTTCAACCATAAACCTTCTTCGTTCCCGATTGCAAAGCTCATCAAAATTCTCGGTCCAAACGGTACGCTCGGTATATCTCACAGGAAAGCCCACATAAACGCCTTCCGCTCTGTAATAGGGCGAGATTGTGTTGGTGTAGAGCTGAAATTCAACATCGCTGTCAAATTCAATCATTTCGGGAGTAGTCCAGTTTTTAAAGTCCTTTGAAGTTATATAACGGATGTCGCGGGTGAGCTTTCCTTCCTCGTTGTTGTGATAGTCACGGATGTAGCAAATATATTCACCCTTTTTCTCTTCCCACGAAGCAATGTTCAAGGAATCAAAATGACCGCTCTGGGTTATAATCCAAGCCTTTTTGAAGTGTATTCCGTCAGCACTTGTCCAGCACCAAAGCACCTCACCGATTGCTTCGTCAAAATTCGCGTACGACACAGCAATGCCCTTATATTTTTCGTCATCGGGGCAGGCAGGATTCTCGTCCTTGAAAACATAGAAGTTATCAAACATATCGTCCGACAAATCAAGAATTATGTTGTTGTCGGTTGTACCCTCACACTCACGAAGCCCAAGGCTTGGCTTTTTCCAGTGAATACCGTCCTTGCTTTCGGCATAACAGACAATTCCGGGCTGTATTGGCCATATAACCTCGGTTTTTGTGTCACGAGCAAGGTAATACATACGAAAAATATCACCGTCACGGAAGAAGTTGTGATATGCACAGCAATCGCCCTCCCATGCTTCGTCATGACGCATCACAATCTCCCGCTTCTGCGGATGATTGAGGCACAGCTTTGCCGTTGTTTTGTCGCTGTCAATATAATAATCATCCCAAAGTACAATTCTTTTGTTTTTTCCTATTGTTGCGTTCATTTTTATTCCTCCTGAATATATTTTCTCAATTTTGCACTTACAAACTGCTGTTGTCCTTTGTAAGCACGTCACACATAGGCATTGCACCGTCCCAAAGGAACGCCTTCACCCCATAGCCCTCGCCGGGCACGGTTATGGTTACATCAAGCTGAGAAAGATAGCCCTTGCCCATGATTGTCTGCTTATTCATTTTGACGTCCACAAGGGCATTGTCCTTGTAAAGAGCAACAACCAAAGTTACGTCCTTGGGTGCTGAGCCTGTGTTATAAAATCCGCCTGCAACTGCTGTCACGTCACCCATAGGCACACATCCGTCAAGAACAGCCTCGTCCACGGTTTCAAATCCGCTCACAAGCTCATATGTTGCCACAGGAACGTTCACAGGATTTTCAACCCAGTTTATGGGATAAATCTTTATGTCCTGAAGAAGGAAATCCCAGTAGGTCTGACCGGACTTTCTGTTTGTAAAGAAAAACAACCAGTTGCAGTCATTGTTTGGGTATTCTTCATGTTCGGGTGTGAGAGTGTATGTGTTCCATCTGCCGCCACCCGATAGCTGTTGCAGCTGAAAACGCTCATTCACAGAAACACTCGGCGGTGTTATTATATCTCCTCTTTTCAAAAGATATATTCCAAAGTTTTCTATGCCGTAAGTATCCAGCGCAGTATACTCGAACTTTCCTATGCTTGAAGGATTGAAAAGCATTTGATTTCCATTGGCAATTCCCATTGGTCCGCCCCATGTTGCGGCTTCAAAATATATACCGTCATCTCTCAATTCCGGTTCAGGAACATTCACATTTCTGATTGTTCCCAAGCCAATTGGATTCTGCTTATTTGTGAAATCCCAGTCTGCAAGATAGCCCTTTGTTTCGTAGTCATAGGTAACCAATCTGATGTAGTCAATGTCAACCGTTGCGTTTTCAGGAAGCTGCATTCTGATTACATTCAACGCTTTGTCCTGCCATACACTCTGATTCAAAGCACTTGCATCAAGGATATATTCCTGATACTCGTCACTTGCCTGAATTGTCCAGCCTGCCCGAACCTCCCGGTCGTTGTTTCCCACAGGGATTTCCTTGTCATCAAGCATAAAATATGTATAGAAGTTTCCTGTCACATTTGTTTTTGCACGCATAATAATCTGCTTAATATCATTTGTGGGAATTTTTTTGCCAAAGGCATTGGCATATGTCTGAATTGCTGTGCCATATGTACCTTTTGTTGTTTTTATTGTTATTGTTCCGTTTGCGGCATTGTGTTCACATGATTCAATACCGTAATCGCCTGTCATATAAGCAGAATTCAACGGAGAAGTGTTGTTTGTAAATTCCATTCCTCCAACAATACCCGTTCCTGTTGTGAACACAAACTGTCCGCCCACTGGTTCAAAATCAGCCGTTTTAATCCCGGGGAATTCAACACGGTAACGTGTGATGTTTGAAAGCACACCCAAATCAACCTTGATTCCGTTATTTCCAAAAGCCTCAACCGAAGCAACAGGTGAACCGTTCAATGTCACACTTTGAGGTTCAAAGGATTGGCCATCTAAATTTTGGTCAAATGCAAAGATAAGAACATTGTTGTGTCGGCTGTAATTCTTTGCAAAATTCTCAATCTGCGTGCCGTCGGGCAGATATGCTCCCCCTGCTTCCAAATTGGTTAAATCCAACTGAAACAGCGGCTTTTCATCAGTCAGCGACATAAACACATCTTCACTCAAGTACAAAATCCCCTCGTTCTCAAATAATGCCTCACTTTCCGCAAGGGCTTCTTTTCCCACAGCGTTTTTGCCCTCAAAGCAAAATGTTCCGTCCTCGGTTATGTAATGCTTGAATCCAAAAAGACTTTTAGCTTCCGCAAATGGCAGATATTTTTTTTCGTGCCTTTGAATCAGGCCGCTTTCCAGCCAAACACCGTCAACACCAATCATATTGCCATTTTGTGATGTTTTCAAAAATTCAATCGAATCTATAAGCACGCATTGCCCATCACCAATACCGTTAAATACAACATTAAGTTTTTCTATATTGCCCCGCCAATCGTCAGCGTGCTTTGAAACAGGCACCGATATTTCTGTGAAATCAGAGCTTTTTCCGCCAATATATATCATCCTTGAGCTGTTATTTTCAGAAAAGTTAGTTGTGTATGTAAATGTTGCCGAGTACGAATCGGATTGGTTTTTCACTTTGAAGCGAATGTAATCCGCATCAATTGCTTCCACATCTGCATTATTTAACCCAATGGTCGATGTGGCTTTCAGGCAACCATTTTCCCAAGAAGCGCCTGTCCACCCCTCCGAGTCCGAATCAAAATACCACCCCTTTACAACTGTATGATTCTGCTCGTCTCCAAGGTCTGTGATTTTCTCACGCAAAGGCACCTTGCGTCCTGTGGGATATGCCGTGGAAATACGTTCCTTTTGTTGTTCTGTTGGCTCTGCATGGGTATGCTCACCGGGTGCAAAAACATTTTTCACCGCATCAAGATACCCAAAACCGTATCCCTTGTTTGGCATAATTGCGTGACCTTCGCCATGCTCGTCCCAGGATGCCAGCATAACAATGGGTTCGTCAAGATTCGTATAGGACAACGTTGGCAAAAAGTTCTCCTTGCCGTCACGGAGCAGGTCTTCAAACTGCTGTGGTGTCAGCGTTATGCCCGAAGCTCCGTCCCATGCCTTTGTGTCAAAGCCGCTGTGATAGGTGGGAATAAACCGCAGCTGCGATGCATTGTCCCGTCCCATCAGGTGAGCCTCTTTTTGACGTTCAGTCCAGCAGCTTGTGTTATAACCATATGTATAAAACCCGTCAAAGCCCATTTGATTCCGTTTTGCATAATGTGCTCCCTCGTTGCCGAAGTCAGAGGCAATGGGATATTCCTGCAAAACCACAAAGGGAGCGCCAACACCTGCATCAACGCACATCTGCTTGAACTCATTCATCATACTGAGTATTTCCGAATAACCGCTTGTGCTGTCCTTGAAGGCTGTCATAAACTTATCATAGCTGTATATACCCACAATGGGATGTCCGCCCGACTTGAAATACCGCGAATCCTTGAAATAATATTCAATCCAGAAGGGAGCAATGTGCTTGAGGAACATTTCGCGGTTATATGCAGGGTCGGTCGTCCATGTGTACGTTCCTGCATTTTCCCACATGATTGCAAACTTCACAGCATCCGAATACCTTGCATTAAAATAACCGTTGTGCAAATATCTTGACGCATCAATATCCTTTATGGGATTTCCCGGTGTGCCCGGCATAAACCAACAGCACCACTGAAAGTCAATGCCGTGCTCTGCCATATACTTCATTTGCCAGTCAACCGCCTCAGGTGATGACTCGTCATAAAAGCCCAGCAGCGGAATCCTTGGCTCGGCAGAATTAATCCAGTCCCAGCCAACATGCCGTCCTTCAGTCCACAAAGGACAGGTCTGAACACCAACTGCAACCCCCTCCGAATCAGCCTTTACGGGCGATGATGGATAATCAGCGGGTATTTCCTCCTCATACAGCAAAAAGTCTGTTGCAAAAACCTTTCCGTTTGTTGCCTTGGCAACATATATTTCAAAGGAGTCAACCGCTTTGTTCTTTGGAATACTGACATTTTCTTTCACAAGCTTACCGTTTATCTGTATATCGGCATTTCCTGATTCCGTATCAATTTTCACTCTGAAATGCTGCCATATATCCTCTTTGTACGCACCTAAAAATATAGAATCTCCAAAATAAAATCCGTTTTCTTTGGCTTTTAACGAAAGCACCGAATCACTTCCGTTTTTCAGCGTAAATGAAACACCGCTCCGCTTTTTTGGCAGACGTGTCTGAAATTCAAAAACAAGATTTCCCCTTTGCGGGTCAAAGCTCTTTGACAGAGTTATGTCGCCGCTTGTTGAGTCAAGAGCAGGCTTTGCAATTACTCCCGAGGGTACATCAATATCCCATTCCGAAGGGAACTGACCGTTATTTGCGGTAAAAAACTCGTTCAATGCATAACCCCGATAAATACGGATTGTCTGCAGTATAAAAGCACCAACCGTTTCCGCACCTGTGCTCACAATAACCTTATTAATAGTACCCACCGAAATCGGAGCATCCGTCACCGCACGTATTCCGTCCACATACACAGTTGCGCAGCCGTTGTCCATATCAACAATGGCTTTCACCCCAAACAAAGAACCTATTGGCGTTTCAGCAACAAAGACCCGTTCACCATTGTTGCCCGATAAATACAGTCCTTCCGCTTCAAAATCAAATGACATCTGTTTTGAAAAACCTTTTGCAAGACGAATGGAAAGCCCCGGCATACTTTTGTCCAGATAAACATAAAATTCAAAAGTAACCTCGCCACATTCAATATCATCTATTGCACGAACAGCCTCAACAGGGAACTCTGTGCTTGTGTCAACCATCTGCAAAAAGGCTCTTGGATGAATTGTTCCCCCTGCCGTGTTAAGGTCCCAGCCCGAAATAACAGTATTACCGTTTTTGTCAGCCTGATTCACAAGCATGGAGGTATCCAGAAAGGTTTTGGCACAAGGGTCATCGTCCACATCAGCCGCCACATTCATTGGCAAAAAGCAGGCGAACATTGATATTAGTAAGCAAAGTGCAACGAATTTTTTCATATTTTTATTCCCTTCTTTGTATAAAAATGTAAAAAATTCGCTTATAGCAATAAATGTTATGGCCGGATAACAACATAATGCTATAAGCGATTTTATTTGGTTTAACCCTTTACAGAGCCCACGGTTATTCCCTTGACAAAATACTTCTGGAAGAATGGGAAAATAACCAGAACGGGTCCTGCAGCGAGAACACAGACCGCCATACGCACATTGAGCGTTGGAGCTTCCATTTGTTCCACACCTGTTCCCTGCAACAGCTTTCCTGCCTCTGAATTCAAAAATTCTGCCTTTTTCAATATCTGCATCAGCAAATACTGCAGCTTGTAAAGGCTTTCATCAGTTGCATACAAAAGGGACAAATACCAGTCGTTCCAATAAGCAAGCACATAAAAGAGTGATATTGTTGCAAGAACCGGCTTTGAAACAGGCAAAACAATCTGAAAGAAGGTTTTGAATTCCGAAGCCCCATCAATTCTTGCCGACTCAATCATTGCACCCGGTACGCTCTGAAAGAATCCCCTCATGAGAATAATGTACCAGCCGCTTGTCACAAGTGGCAGAATCAAAGCCCATATGCTGTCCTTGAGCCCAAGCCACTGAGTAATCAGAATATAACTGGGAACAAGACCACCGTTAAACAGCATGGAAAAGAACACCAAAAACGCAATAATATTTTTGTATCTGTAAGTTTGTCGGGACAGAACATAGCCTGCCCCTGCCGAAATACAAACTCCGATAAATGTTCCCAAAAGGGTTGTCACGGCTGTGACAATATATGCGTCAATAATTTGTTTCGGGAAGGTCAAAACCATTTTGTATGCTTCCAGGGAAAACTGCCTTGGAATTATGGCATAACCTCTCTCCATAATTTCCCTCTGACTTTGAAAGGATGACCCAAGCACTATTAAAAAGGCACAAACGCACAACAAACTGACAATAATCAAAAAAATGTGCGAAATGATAGAAAAAAACCTTTCACTTGCTGATTTTTGAATTAAATGTCCCTTGATTTTTTTACTGTTCAAAACATTCTCTCCTTTCTAAAATAATGCACTTTCAGGATCTTTTTTCTTTACAATCCAGTTGGTGAGAAGCACCAGCACAAATCCGCAAACAGACTGTGCAAAGCCTGTTGTTGAAGCCATACCTATATCACCGATTGACGTAAGGGTTCTGTAAACATATGTATCAATAATGTCCGTTGTTGAATAAAGCAGCGGCGAATTCATTGTAACGTTATAGAACAAACCAAAATCACCATAGAAAATCTTGCCGATATTGAGAATAATCATAATGGTGATAACGGATCTTATAAGCGGTATGGAAATACTCCACATCTGACGGAATTTTGATGCTCCGTCAATTCTTGCCGCTTCAAAATACTCCGAATCAAGGCCCATAAGTGCCGCAAAATAAACCACGGCGTTATAACCCGCATTTTTCCATATGCCCGCAAGGCTCAGAATTGCAGGCCATTGCTTTGCCTCATTATACCAGTTAACCGCATCCTTGCCGAAAAGGGCGAGTATCTGGTTAAAAAGCCCATGCTCCATATCCAGAAGTGTATTGAACACATACGCAACAACAACCCATGACATAAAGTACGGAATAAGCAACGCTGTTTGATATGTTTTCACAAAACGGTTTTTAAATTCATAAAGCATCAGAGCAATAAGAACAGAAACAGCCGTGCCTATGAAAATAAAAATCAAATTGTAAAAAATCGTGTTGCCAAGTGCATTCCATATATCCCCTGTTTTGAATAAAAACTCAAAGTTTTTTAATCCAACCCACGGACTTCCGATAATGCCCTGTGCCGGATAGTACCGTTTAAAGGGCAGAATCAGACCGTAAAGGGGCAGATAGTTGAAAACCAGAATTGCGATTATGGCCGGAAGCGCAATCAGGGTAAGCTGTCCGTTCTTTTTAAATAGCTTCAGTTCTAACTTGAATTTACTGAAAAAACCATTCTTTTTCAATGTTGTATCATAATTTTTGTTCATATCATGCATCCCTATTCCAAAATCAATACTGTTTATTTCTGTTCTTGGTACTGTCTGTTCAGTTCTTCAAGAACCTTTTCGATTCCCGCTTCCTTCAACTTTTCTGCAACCTCAGCAGTATATTTGTCAAAGTCATCCATTGCACCGCAGAAAAGAACCGGTGAAGAAGCATTCACAACACCTGTGAGTGCCGCAACCTCTGTCAGGATAGACTCCATATCAAACATAACGCCAACAGTCTTGCTCATTTCGGCTGTTTCGTTTGCCTTTTTCATTTCCTGCAAAGCCTCGGTTGAGTTCCATGAAGAATTCCATTGTGCCCAAAGGGGACCCATCCAGTTGTGCCAAACAGCCCATGTTCTCTCAGAACCAGTTTTGGGAACAACTGTGGGAGAATCTGTGCCCTTGCCCGATTCATATGCATAGTTAACGCCTTCAACACCATAAGCAAGAGTGTTAATCAGATAATCATCCTTCCAGATGAGGTTAAGCAGCTGCATTGCCTTTTCGGGATTTTTGCAGGTTGCGCTGATTGCATTACCGTTCATAATGTTCTGTGGCGGAATTTTGTCCATACCCACATAAATTTCAACACAGGGATAGCCGTATACCGCTGTGGACTTTGAACCGTCAAGAGTTATTGCACCTGCCTGTGTGAGAACCGCATATTTGCCTGTTTTGGACTCAGCCGAGTCGGTTCTTGAAAGGGCATCAGCCGCAATATATCCCTTTTTATACCATTCATGCTTGAGCTTATATTCGTCAAGCTTTGCCGAAAGGAAATCAACAAATTCTTCCTTGTCCTCATCGAACAACACGCCCGGAACATCACAGGGTGTGTACTTGCCATGATATGATTCCTCAAGTCCGCTGCCGTTGCCTGCACCAACAACATAAGCCGGAATAATGTCAGGCTCATTTTCAAGAAGAATATCAAAGTAAGGTTCAAGATCCTTCAGGGATTTTACGCTCTTGTAATCAAAATTATATTTTTCAACCAAATCCTTTTTGAATACATAGCCAAGCTCAGGAACCCATTTTGCCTGTGACGGAATTGCAAGAATTTTGCCGTCAAAGGTAACTGCATCCCATGCACGGGGGTCAACCTTTGCTTTGATGTCCTGACCGTACTTGTCAAGAAGCTCGGTAAGGTCCATAAAAGTGCCTTTTTTTGCATTCATAACAATTGATGTTGCGGCAGAATCGGACGATGTCTGGAAAATATCAAATTCCTCACCGGAATTAATCATAACATTCATTTTTTCTGCCCATGAACCTGCATCAATAAAGTCGAACTTGAGTTTTGCACCGATTTCTTCCTGAATGATTCTGTTTGCTTCTTCTTCAACTAAGTTTTGTGACGACAAATTATCGCTGGGCTTCATCATATGCCATGTGATTTCCTGATTTTCCTGATTTTTGTTACGTCCACCGCAGGATGTCATTGTCAAAACCAGCGCCATTGACAAAAGAAGTGAAACAATTGTTGTGAGTATTCTTTTCATGGTTTGTCTCCTCCTTAATCATAAAATTTAAAATTTGTTATCAACTACCCCTACTCCTTTGTAACAATTTAAACTTTACATTTCTTTGTAGTCTTCTCCTTGAGGAGAAGGGGTAGTCATTCCACACTCTGTTCTTACAAACTGCTGTTGTCCTTTGTAAGTACATCATACATGGGTGTTGCGCCGTCCCAGAGGAATGCCTTAACCTCATAACCCTCGTCGGGTACTTCAACTGTTGCGTCAAGCTGAGAGAGGTATCCATGACCCGTGATTGACTGTTTGTTCATTTTTACGTCTACAAGTGCATTATCCTTGTAAAGCGCAACAACTAATGTTACATCCTTTTTTGCAGAATCGGTGTTATAGAAACCGCCTGTAACTGCTGTTACACTGCCTGCAGGAACGCTTCCTGAAAGTACAGCTTCATCTGCTGTTTCAAATCCGCTCACAAGCTCATATGTTGTAACAGGAACATTCACAGGATTTTCAACCCAGTTTTCGGGGTACATCTTTATGTACTTGATAAGAAAATCCCATGCCGGCATATCCGGTACTTTATTTGTAAAGAAGAACAGCCAGTTACAGTCATTGTTGGGGTATGTTGCGTGTTCAGGTGTCAGATTATAAGTGTGCCAGTTTCCGCCACCGCCCAACTGCTGAAGCTGGAAGCGCTGATTTTCGTTAACAGGAGGCGGAGCTGTCAATTCACCGGCTCTCACAATATATATTCCCAGATTTTCAATACCGAATGTATCAAGTGCATGATATTCAAACTTAGCAACGGTTACAGGATTGATATTCATCTGATATGCGTTTGCAGTACCAATGGGGCCGCCCCATGTTGCTGCTTCAAAATAAATACCGTCTTCTCTCAGTATACCTTCAGGTACATTGCTGTTTTTAACAGTACCCAAGCCTATCGGGTTCTGGAAGTTGGTGAAATCCCAGTCTGCAAGATAGCCGTTTGTTTCATAATCATAAGTAACAAGTCTGATGTAGTCAATGTCAACCGTTGCATTTTCGGGCATCTGCATTCTTATAAGATTTAAGGTCTGATTGGGCCAAACCTCCTGATTCAAAGCACTTGCATCAAGGATATATTCCTGATATTCATCACTTGCCTGAATTGTCCAACCTGCACGAACCTCTCTGTCATGGTCGCCTGTAACATATGTCTTGTCGCCCAGAACAAAGTAAGTATAGAAGTTACCCGTAACGTTTGTCTTCGCACGCATAACAATCTGCTTGATGTCATTTGTTGCAATATTTTCGCCAAATGCGTTAACATATGTTTCAAACAAAGTTCCCCATGTTCCTTTTGTTGTTTTAAAGGTAACTGTTCCGTCAGCCTTATTATGCTCACAGGATTCAATACCGTAGTCAACCGTATTATAGGCAGGATTTATTGGCATAGAATCCCATGTGAATTCCATTCCGCGGATAACGCCTGTTCCGGTTGTGAACACAAACTGTCCGCCAACAGGATTCCATTCCATGTCCAGAACACCGGGGAATTCAACACGGTAACGTGTGATGTTTCTGAGTGTTCCCATGTCAACCTGAATGGAGTTATTTCCTGTGGCAATTACCTTTGCCGCAGCAACGCCGTTTACGGTTACGCTTTCGTTCGAAAGCTCTTCAGTGTCAATGTTCTTTTCAAAGGAGAAATTGAGAACATTGTTGTGTCTGCTGTAATCCTTGGTGAAGTTTTCAACAACTGTGCCGTCAGGCAAGGTTGCCGTTACACCAGCAGCCGCAGATACGGGTGCGATGGTGAACAAGCTGCACACCATCAAAAGTGTCAGGGTTAGAGAAATAATACGTTTTTTCATAAATTTCTACTCCTTTTTGTATAAAATTTTTATATTTATTTTATTTTTTTGCTTATTTATTGCGAACTCCCTCAGTTACGTCAAGACCCTCCGAGTTGCTCCGCAACCCACCTCCCCTTACAAGGGGAGGCAAGCTGAAACACCGTAAGTCCTCCCGGCTCCCCTTGTCAGGGGAGCTGTCACCGCAAGGTGACTGAGGGGTAGTCCTTTTAAATCTTAACACTCACTTTTTCAGCTTTACAAAATCAATACACACCGAACCTTCCGTAACATCTGTGGGAACAATTCTCAGTCCTTTCAGGCCGCCTTTCCATGCCTCGTTTTCAAAAGCATTTATCTTGTAAACAACCCCTGCAATATCGTTCTGCAAAAGTGAAATTTCAAAGCTCTTGTCTTCCGACCAATCCTTTGAATCTTCTGTTATGAAATATACCTTTGCCGTCTTGCCGCCGCTTGTGTTCTTCAAACAGATTTCCAGAGTTTTGTACTCATCCGCCGAAAGTTCAAGGCTCTGAGCCGCTGTTTCAAAGAAAGGCTTTTTGTCGATTATATCCGCATTAAGTCGCCCTGCAGCGGTTGTGAGATTTGCCAAGGATTTGCTGCCAACCCAGCCGTCACGGTTATTGTTCAGGTCAAAATTCCAGATAATTTCATCACCTGCAGTCACACGTGTGTCGTAACGCTGAATAATGTCCTCCTGAGTCAGCTCATATTCATAATCACCATATATTCTGATATAGTCAACCGAACAGTTTGTGTCACGCATAGAAGATGCATCAAATCTTATGGTCTTTAGGTTTCCTGTCCACGAGTTGGAAAGTGATGTATCAATGACATACTCCACAATATCAGATGAAACCGAACCTCCCAAATTGAACACCTTGCCCTCCGACCAGCCGGGGTTTTCAACAGTTTCAAAGTAGAAGTCCATCATGGATGATTTATCAACCTTCAAACCAATTGCTATGTACTTTGCTTCCTCACACTTAAGGTTTGGAGTAATAGATGTATAAAACTGCGGATCGCCCGTTGTTGTAACATAGTTCCATACGCCGTCAGACATACCTGCTGAATTCATATTCAGATAATATGTTATTCCTGTCATGCTGTCCATCTCATGCGACCAGAGGAGCTTGCGCTCGCTTACGGGACGAACCAGCTCCACTTCCTTTGTGTTGTCGGTTAGAGTCATAATCTTTTGCTCCTCATCCCAGACAACATTTTCGCTGAATGCAAGAGAGATTATTTCTGCATTAACATATGTAACTCCGTCAATAAGCTCGGAAGAGTTGGGCAGATTATACGCTTTGCCGTTGCAGATTACCTCTGCCTCACCCGGCACAAATTCAAGGACAGATGCACCCTTTCGCACATACACCTTGTTAGTTTCAGCCTCCCAATGGATTTTGGGGTCTGCCTCGCTGAAGGTTCCGTGTGCATCAACAGCCTTGCGGAGATGAAGCATTGGCAAGCCGTCTCGGAAAACTGCATTAACCTTTTCGGTATACTTGTTTATTGAAAGGGTCACATCACCCTCTTGAGGCAACGCCATAAATGCAATGGAATCAATTTCAACGGTATCGCCCTTTTTTGTTGCATTGAAATCAATTGTCAGGCTTTCAAGGATTCCTCGCCAGAAAGCAGGATACTTGCCCACTGAAATGTAATAATCCGTGAAATCCTCCATGTTGGGAGTAATGCCGTTGTTAATTGCGTGTCCCGCATGAACCTTTTCAAAATTAGTTGCAATCTGAACCTTTGTGTTGTCGCATGAACCGCTGTTTTTCACTCTCAGCTTTATGTGAGTTACCTCTGCTGTGTCAATGCCGCTGTCGGTGAGTGAAAGCTGAACCTGACCGCCTCCTGCAGTCATCTTCAGCACCCCGTCCGTAATGGACGAATCATTTGCAACCGTTACCTTCCAGCCGGGTTTATTTGAATCATCAAAATCCCATTTATATTTTTCATAGGCATTTTCATCGGGAACTCTGCCCACATCCACCTCACGGTCAAGAGTATTTCTGTTGTGGGGATAGTTGTTGTTGAAACGGTCAAGCTGATGCTCAGTTGGAGTAATATCATCATGCTCGCCTGCATCGGTGAAGACCTCACGCACAGCGTCAAGATAACCAAAGCCGTTCCATGTTGTGGGTGCAAAGATATGCCCCTCGCCGTATTCGTTCCATGTACTAAGCATCACAATGGGAGTTTTGAACTTGTTGGGCAAGGTCAGAATCTCATCACGGTATCTTTCCAGAGCACGCTTCATGTCGTCGTTATCATAAAATACACCTGTTTCATGCTGATTCCATGCATATCTGTCAAAGCCGTTGGAGATTGTGGGAATATAACCCAAGCCTGCGCCTGTTACATTTTTGTAATTGGTAAGACTTGCATCTATTGCATCGTTGGGCCATGAACCCATGCTGTACCAGTACACCGCGCTGTCGGGATTCATTGCCGCCATATCGGAATACGCCATTCCTCTGTGAGAGAACACAACAAGGGGTCTGCCGATGCCTTCTGCCTCACACATATCCCCAAGACTTTCTATAAACTGTTTTCCATGACCGCCAAAATATGCACTGAAATTCCACGGGTCATAGAAGCTGATTAAGGGTCTGCCCTCAACTGTATAATAGCGGGGGTCCTTGAAGAAATATTCAAGCCAGTAACGTGCAACATCCTCCAAAAACCTTTCCGTGTTAAGTGCCTGGTCAATGCCAAAGGGGTCTTTAACATAACCGTTTTCAAACATCAGGGCAAACTTCACCTTGTCGGAATACTTTGCTTCAAAATATCCCTCCTGCAAAGCAGGCTGGTCATCAGCAGGGTGAATGGGGTCACCCTCATTTGCCATCTTATACCAGCAGTACCAGATAAAGTCCACACCATGCTCGGACATATACTTGAGATCCCAGTCCCAAAGCTCGGGGCTTGACTCATCATAAAAGCCGTTTACAGGAACACGGTAATCCGAATCATTAACCCAGTCCCATCCTGCATGATAGCCGTTCCACCACAAAGGACAATGCTGCATACCAATGTCAACGCCCTTGCTCTCGGCAACCTTGGGTTCGGGAACATAATCCTCAAAATGCTCCTGAG
This sequence comes from Clostridia bacterium, assembly GCA_017436245.1. Taxonomy (GTDB): domain Bacteria; phylum Bacillota; class Clostridia; order Monoglobales; family Monoglobaceae; genus SIG440. The sequence continues at coordinate 45,362 of JAFSDN010000088.1, read as the reverse complement.
GATAAAGCTTTGCATTGTCAAAGAAGAATGAGTTTTCAGACTTTTTGCTTGATACTTCAAGGGTATCAACCGAAGCCGCCGATGCATTGAGAGGAATATTCTCCTTGATCACCTTTCCGTTGAGCTTCAAATCAAAGGTTTTTCTGCTGAAATTCACCTTTGCCTTGAAGGTATACCAAATGTTGTCCTTATAATCATAAAAGCTCACAGGGTTACCTGCTTTGTCGGTATAATAAAAGCTTGTTTTGTCGGCTGAGATTTTCAGGACTTCTTCATCGCCGCCCTTCAACGCAATTTCAATACCGTCACGGAACTTTGGAATATTCATCTGAAAATCAAAGGTGAAGTCATCACTTTGTGCATCAAAGCTCTTTGAAAGCACCGTATTGCCGTTTCGACTCACCACCTCAAAGTAGCCCTTGCCCTGCACGCCTTCGTCCGACGCAATGGGTCTGCCCAAAGCATCCACAGTTTTCAGGCTCCAGTCATGGGGCAGGCAGGAATGGCTCATATTAAACAGCTCATTAACCCAGTAACCGCGGGTAATATATATGTACTCCAGATTAAGCTGTCCCACGGTTTCGTTGCCTGTGCTCACAAAGAAGTTATCAAAAAACTCCTCATCAAAGGGCACTCCCTCCGCACACAGCTTGCCGTCAACACTCACATCAAAGGTCTTTTTTTCCATATGAATAAGCGTTTTTACTGCATAGGTAACACCTGTTTTGTAGCGAAGCAGGTTCTGACGTTCTCCCGAACCCTCCGTCCAGAGATATTCCTTGTCAAAACCAAAATTTATGGCACAGTCTGTTCCTGTACGTAATCCGAAATACGAATCATTCATCAGGCTGATTGCCGAAATATGAAAATCAAGTTCAACCTCACCAAAGGTAATAGGTTCCAGCTCACGCTTTGCCTCAACGGGCAAAATGGGACTTGTGTCCTTCAAACGCATTGGAACTCCCTCAACAGATTCGCCTCCGATTCGGTTCAAATCCCAACCCGAATAGCGTACATCTCCGTTCAAAGAAATGGGGAAGGTAAAACTGTCATAAATATAGGTTTTAACCGTCATATCATCCTGTTCGCCGCTGATTTGGATATCCGCAAAAACAGGCAGATTTTCAATCAGGAGCAACGCTGTCAAACAAAATAAAACTATCTTTTTGAAAAGCCTTTTCATCTTATTCCTCCTATTCATAAATAACAATAAATCTCGGGAATTCCCAGTTTGTCACAACAAATGCTTTTGATGCCGCACTTCCGGCAGCTTTATAATCCAGAATATCCGCCGCTGTCACCGAATTTGTCACCTTAACTTCGCCACGGACCTCTTCAACCTTCATCATCGTAAATGCCGACCAGCAATGTGACTCAAGCTGTTCCTGCGTGGGAACAGCTCCGCCTGCCAAATCCACATTTGTGATATTGATATAGCCTTTTTCCTGAGAGTATACTGTACCAAAGGAATATCTTTCATGAGCTTCTCCCGGACCTATTCCCGGCGAACTTGTATATCCTGCAGGAAGCTCACCCGTACTATACTTGTAAATCATCGCAAAGGAATCTGCATTGTTGCCCGTAAATGTACACTCAACAATGTCGCCGACTTCAATTGCATACTTCTTTGTGTTACTTGCATCGGCTTTATAAGGTTTTGCAACATTTTCTTTGGAACGCAAATGCAAAGTGCCGTGTGTTTGTGTTTGAACAACAAATTCATATTCAGGAATTCCGTCAATATCAAGGACGGTTTCAACACCTGAAATAACGCCTCTTGCATTTCCGCCCGACATACTTTCGCTAATAAAAATCACACTTGCAAATCTTTCGTCAGTACCAAATGAATATGCCTTGATGTTGTAGCCTCTGGTGTCGGTAAGTCCTGCAACGGTTGTTGCTTTCCAGTCTCTTTCATCATCGCCAAAAATATTTATAATCGGTGTATTGCCTGAAACATTTATTCTTCCGCCCAAGGTATTGAGCCTTGCATAATAACCCAGACTTCCCGAATAAATGAGTCTGAAGCCATACTCACTTTCGCCGTTTTCGGGCTTTGCCGACAGATAACCGTCGCCCAGAGCAGGAGCATTGTTATATGGCGTGTCAATTTCATAAACCTCGCCCGAAGCATTTTGCTTGAAGCGTATCATCTGCTGCATAATGCTGTTTGTGCCTTTTTTCAGAATTTCCTGAACTTCTGCATAATTTCTGCCCTTTAATCCGTCAATGTTAACCTTTTTTGCCGTATTCAGAACAAGAATCTGTCCCGAAACATCAAACACTCTCAGCTTTAAGGGCTGATTAAAGCCCTCCTCAATCCCTGCCGAAAGCAACCAGCCAACCGAATATTTGTCTGCTGATTCCTCAAACTTAACAATGAGACCTTCCGAATCCAGTCTGAATGTTCCGCTCATGCCGATTTTGCATTTTTCCAATGGGAACACGGTTTGTGCAATTTTATACGGCACATCATCAATAAACACACTGCTGTCCGCACCGTCGCTTACAATCTTTGTAACCGTGCCGTTAACACGACTCTGGCTGATAATTATTTTTGCCGCTGTGCCGTCCTTTGAAAAACTAACTCTCAGAACCGCTGATGCAGGAATCTTTTCAAAGAGAATCTCCTTGCCCGTTGAATCTGCAATACTCAATCTCTCTGCCTTTGCAAAGTCAAGAAATTCTCCGTCCGAATTTTCATAATAAATTCTTTTGTCCTCAGCATCCACATTTTTTACCACATAAATGTCGTAACTCTCAATAATAACAACGTCAAAAGCACTTTCCTTATCGTTGTTGATGAGGGTCACGGTTCCGTACTTTGGAATCATGTCCTCAATGGTCAGGCTTTCTGCCGAACTGCCGTTGAATACGACATACGCATCCGATGCCAGCGTATACTTGCGTTCCTTGTTTGCCGCAATGTCATACACCTCATAGGTTTTGTCCGAATAACTCTGAATTTCTTCTGCCGTAAACACAAATTTTGTGTTGTCCAGCTCCTTTATATATCTGATATAGTTTTCGTTATCAGGATAAAACTCAACATAACAGCCAACAAGATGCTCACAATCTTCTTCAATTTTATAAATAACATTATCAACAGTGATTGTCGTTTCCCATGTCTTGCTCTGCTCGTTCAGGTCCACACCCTTTGTTCCGGTAACAATTCCACGGCGTTTTTCCGCCATAAAACGTTGTTTCAGCCATGTGTTGCCGGGTGTCACGGTGTATGTCACGTTGTCCGAGCTGATGCTTTGCTCCATCAGGTCAACCGACATTCCATTAACCAGCATTTGCACAAAATCAAAATATGTAAGAATTGAGCCAAGTCCTCCGTCGGTGTCCTCTGTGAGCTTGGTTGTGGATGCACACATCAGATAACCGTGGGGATAACCGCCTTCAGCCTCTGCCTTCATATGATAGCCCAATGCCGTAACCAAAACCTTGACCACTTCTTCATACATCACATTGTCGTCGGGACGAAAGCTCCCGTCGGGGTATCCGTTTATCAAGCCAAGCTGAACCATGGTATACACAGCACTTTTTCTGTCAGCAACATCCGAAAAAAGCTCTCCGTCATATATCATGTTGTCATAACCCAGATACTTAATCATAATTTCGGCAAAGTCAGCACGTTTAACGGTTGTTGCCGCCTCTCTGCCCTTACTGTCAACCAAATCAAAGGCAGTCAAAAACCGAACATTCTCCTTGAAGTCGGACAAATCAGATTCGGTATAAATATCCTCTGCCATAACGCCCAAACAAGATACAAAAAGCACAAAAACCAAAACCGAAGCAACAATTCTCATACCAAAACTCATTCGCATCACACTTACATCCTTTCGTTAATTCTGAATATAATCACAGCAGCTTCTGCTCTGCTGAGGCTTGCATCGGGTCGGAACGAACCGTCCTCATAGCCCGTAAAGACTCCTGCCTGAGTCAAAAGGTTCACCGCCTCTGTGGCATAATCCTCAATTTCAGCATTGTCAGTGAAATTCATTGAGCTTTCAGCTCCGCTTATTCCAAAGGCTCTTGCAAGCATAACTGCCGCATCCTGACGGGTCAAAAGCTGTCCAACACCAAAGGCAGTTCCCTGACCCTTTGTTATTCCGGCTTTCACCGCAGCACCGATATACGGCGCATACCACATATCTCTTGCCACGTCGCCAAATGAAGCGTCATTTGAAAGTGTTAATTTCCTTTTCAAAACAAGCATCTTCACAAATTCTTCACGGGTGACGCTGTCAGACGGTGCAAAACGTCCGTTGCCCATGCCGTTGATAATCTTTTGGGCATACAATGCACCAACTGCCTCTTTTGCCCAGTCATAGCCGTTCAGGTCTGTAAACACATCAGCCGATGCCTCTTCCTTTTGGGAATTGTTCAGATTCGTCACAGGAGCATTTACAGAAGCCGCTCCGCCGCCAAAGCCTCTGCCGCCCGAACCGCCTGAGCCACCTGAGCCGCCTGAGCCCGACGGTTTTTCCTTGTCAATCTGAGCCTCAATTGCATCATCAAAGGCTGTTTCAACCTCCTCAATTTTTGAGAAGTTCTTTTCTGTCAGGCGTCGGTATACGTCCGATTCGCTCTTCACCTTGTCCAGCTTATCCAAATCAATTCCAATGAAGTCTGCATTGGCATCAATAATTTCTTTTACATCCTTCCAGCCAACAGCACGGCGAAGTCCCACAAGAATGTTCTGTTCACGGAACTCAAATCTTGCCTCTTCAAAATCATTGTAACTGCTGTCAGCCATTCTTTTTGCAATTTCTGCTTTGACAGAATCCGTTGCCTTGCTGTACACCTCATATATTACCAAGGTCTTGAAGTTCAGATACTCGTCATATTCATCAACGGCAGCTATCCATTCCTCCGGAGTCATGTGGTTTATCCGGACTCCAACCACAGCCTCATCAAGCTGGTCTTCAATGTCTGTCAAGCCCTCCACGGCTTCGTCACTTACCACAAGAGCATACAGCTCGTCAAGGTACAAGCCCTTTGCAGAAAAATCTTCAAAAAACTCACATTTCAGCGACAAAACACCGTAATTATCTTCAATGAGACTCTGCAATTCTTCCCAATCCTCATTGCTCTTTGCCTCATTTATTTTTTCAATCACGTGGCTCACATAATCTTCTGAAACATACAGAATCTTCCTTTTATATATTCCGTCAATCTCGTCTCCGATGATTTCAAGGTTATATACAATTGGTTCAAAGGGTGCATTATCAAGTGAAAAGGAAAGTGTGTATGCACCGTCAGCATCGGTCTGAGCTGTTCCGCTGTAAACTTCCCCTTCTTCATCATTTACCGAGAAGCCGATGTTCTTTCCTGCCATACCGTAAAGATTGCCGCTTATTTCAACATTACCGTTTCTGACAACAATCTGGCACGGGAATTTTTCAAGGCGCAAAAAGTCAATTTTCACATAGCCTTCACCGTCAGTAGGTACAAAGCGCAAGCCTGTGATTTTGCCTTTCCAGTTGGGATTTTCAACCGTATCAATCACACAGTCAACCGGTGAGTTCTCCGATATTTCAAAGGCAAAGAAACATTCTTCGCTGAAATCGGGATTTTCTTCGGTGGTGAAATACAGTTTTCCCGCAGTTCCGTTGGTGTTGTTTTCATACGCAATATGAAGTCTCGGAATGTCCTCACATTTTGCTTCATAATCAGCCAATGCCGTAAAACAGGAATCCGCACCGATAACTCTCGCCCAAAGCTCGCCTTCAGATGCCACAACGTCCGAAACATTCTCATTTCCCAAAAATCCGTCTGCTTCATTAATCGCATCAAAGTCATAGGAAATCTGTCTTTCGTCTTCGGTGTAGGCAGGAAAAACCTTGCTGTAAAATCTCACAAAATCAATTTTCACAGTATTGTCGCCCGGTGCCGCAAAGCTGAAGCGATAACGTGTGATATTTCCCTTCCATCTTGCTTCGTCCGATGTATCAAGGGTTATAAGCTGCCAGTCCTCCGATGCGGGCACAGCAAAGTTAATTACCTTTGTTTCGCTTGCATTGGGTTCTGAATCGGTCATATAATAAAAATTCACCGCACTCAAATCAACTACGCTTTTTATTTTTATTGCAACTGTGTCGCAATCATCGGCAGGAATACTGAAGGTTCCCGAATATGTATAGTTTGAAGTCCCCTGTTTATAGCTAAACTGTGCATATCCGTCCTTCACCGTAACCGATGTATAGCCGTCACGCCATACATCAAGCTCCGACATACTGTTGAACTCGTTGCTTCTGAGCAGCTTACGTTCGGGGTACAGCTCATCAGCCTGAGGCCAGATTACACTGTCTGCATTTTCTGAATCAGCACCGTAGAATCTCACATAATCTATTTCCACAGTATTTGCCGCTTGCTTATCAAATGTAAGTCTGTAACGGTTTACGGTTCCTGTCCATTTTTCTTCATTGGAAGGATTCAATGTCACGGTCTGCCATTCTTCCGATGCCGCAACCGAAAAGTTAATAACCTTGTCCGAGCTGGCATCGGGCTCTGCATCTGTCGTGTAATAGAACTTCACCGTATCCATATCAACCTGACTTTTGATTCTTATTGCAACCATATCACATTCTTCGGCAGCAACCTCAAAGGTTTTTGAATACATATAATTTGAAGCGTTCTGATTGTAAACAAACTGAGCAACTCCATCGCTTACCTCAACCGAAGTGTAACCTCGCTGAGAGTCCACTTCATCCGAGCTGTCAAACTCGCTCCCGAAAAGCACCTCTCTGCCCGAAAACGAATCATCTGCAAAAACCGGAAAAGTAATCAGGTTTATTACAAATACCAATGTCATCAAAAAATATTGTGCCTTTTTCATATAATTACCTCCCTGTAATCATCTTTTTTCATAATATAATTATAAATGTCCCAATTTTAAAAGGCAATAGTCGCCAGTTTGGAATTTATGTCTAAATATTGGTTATTCGCACTTTTGGCTTGCTAAATTCAAAAAATGATTGTATAATTATTTCATCAAAGAGTCGTTTGGACGAATGTCCACAGCGGCAGAACGGGGGTTTTTATGTCATATCGTGCAATAATTGTAGATGATGAAGTATGGTCTGTTGCAAACACAAAAAGCGTTTTTCCCTGGGAGCAATTCGACTTTGAAACTCCTTTTTGCACAACCAACGTGCGCAGCGCTCTGGAATTCATTATCGAAAACCAGCCTGACGTGCTGTTCACAGACATAAAAATGCCCGGCTTCAGCGGACTTGACCTAATCAAAGCAATCCGCCAGCGGGGACTTAAAATAAAAATTGTTGTAATAAGCGGATATGCCGACTTTTCTTACGCTCAGGAATCCATAAAATACGGTGTTTTCAGCTATCTGCTCAAGCCGGTTGACAGCAATGCGGCAAAAAAGCTGATGCTGGATTTGAAAAACTCATTGGATCAGGAACAAAGCCCTGCACATCAGGCAACGGATTATCAGAACTTTTCAAGTCAGGCATTCAAAAAACTGGTTCAGTATGTTGACAAACATTATATAGAAAAACTTCAGTTGTCCGAGCTTGCAGAACAGTTTCAGATAAACGCTTCATATTGCAGTCAGCTTTTTGTAAAGCATTTTGATTGTAACTTTTCGGAATACGTTGTAAAGTTAAAGATGCAAAAAGCATCTGAGCTATTGCTGAAAAGTGATATGTGGATAAGCGAAATTGCAGATTTTCTGCATTATGATTATGTATATTTCAATAAGATTTTCAAAAAGCATTTTGGAGTTACGCCAAAGCTGTATCGTCAACAAGGGGGAGTTTCTGAATGAAACCCAATTTAAGAAACATCGTAAATCTTTCCACCATAAGCACATGGCTTATAATATTCATTATAGAAATCATCTGTATTTGCATCTTGTACCTTCAAAGCATTGACCGTGAACAAATCGAATTTTCAAATGAGCTCACATATGTTCACCGTAATCTGGAGCAAAAAATCAAAATCGGCAACACTCTTTTGGATTCCATTTCCAAATCCCCCAAAACAACAGCATATTTTCTTAACCCAAATTCCGAAAATCGCCGCGAAACACAACAATCATTCACCAATCTGGTTCAGAATACCCGTGATATATCTCAGGAGCATTTTTTTGCCGTTTGCATTGACAAAAACAACAACATAAGCTATATGTCCGATGAAATTAGCCCACAGCTTTTGGAAAGCATCCGTGAAACCCATTCATCATGCCATGAAAAGAATGATGCTCTCACTTTTTTTACTGTATCAAACGCTCTATACAATGAGGTTTATTTTTTCCTTAGTCGTGACATTAAAATCCCCTCAACCGATGCCGTAGACATAAAACCCATAGGAACCTGCATCGTGGTGGGAAATATAAACACAGCCAAGCTGATTATGAACCCCGGTTCAACCAACAAGAAAACCTACTTTTTTCTCAGGGAGGAAAGCAGTGACAAAAACGACATTGTGCTGACTCCAAAAAACTATAAAAACAAGGAATATTTTTCCGAAAAAAGAAGCCTGCCCGGAGGTAACTGGGCTATTCACAGCAGTATGCCGTTCAGCTTTCCCATTTCCATTGTTCTTGCGCTTCTTTTGTTGGAAATTGTTCTGATACCGCTGATGTTTATTTTTACTCATCGCCGCATAACAACCAACATACATATTCCCATTCAAAAAATTCTGAAATTTTTGAATAACTACTCTCTGACCAACAAGGGCGAACGAATTAATCTGCAAAGTCAGACCGAAATCGGAATAATTGCAGTTCAAATCGACCAGATGGTGGATAACATCGAAAAACTTTCAAGACATATTTTTCAAACCCAACAAAGGCTGTACGAAAGCGAAATCGCCCAGAAGGATGCCGCATTATATGCATTGCAGGCACAGGTTAATCCACACTTTATATACAATACTCTGGATTGTATTTGCGGAATTGCCAACACATCAAATACACCCGAAGTTACCAAAATTGCAGTTTCCCTTGCAAAAATGCTTCGTTACAGCACATCTGCTGCAAAAAATGTTCCGTTGTTTTATGAAATTGAAATTGTTGAAAACTATCTGAACATTATGGCTTTCCGTTATCCCAAGCAATTCACCGTCACTTTTGATATTTCCGAAGACGTAGAAGAAATTCTGTGCCTCAAAATGTTGCTTCAGCCCATTGTTGAAAACGCTTTCAAGCACGGTGTTGAGGGTTATGACGAAAAAGGGGTCAACATCAACATCTCTGCCACAACAGAAAAAAATGTCCTTACAATAAAAATTTCAGATACCGGCAGAGGTATACCCAAGGAAAAACTTGATAGAATTAATCTGGAGCTTGCCTCCGTAGACAGTTCATCACCAATACCGGTTAAAGACAACGCAAAAATCGGGCTTATAAACATTCAGAACCGCATACGTCTCAACTACGGAAACGCTTATGGTCTATACATAGAAAGTAAGGAAAATGAGTATACCGAGGTCACTTTAAGGCTTCCCAGAAACTAAAAAGATGTCTCAATCTGAACCCCTCGTATTCTATTACAGACAGTTTTTTGTTATACAAAACTTAATTTGCAGCAAAAAAGACTTTATTTGGTTCATTGCACACTTTTCGAACCCCCATTGTTTCGTCAAAAATTTTGACTTTTGCGAAATTGTATCAATTTCGGAGCTTATGACAACAGAACACTTTGCTGAAAATTGGTAAAATTGTTGACTTTGGGATGTATTTTTTGCTATAATAGTAGTCGGTGAAACGCATTTGCGTTTTTTGTTTGCGATACATCGCAAACTCCTTTGAAAACTATGGTTTTCAAAGACCGACACTATTGCAATCATGCGTGGCTTTCAAGCCGACAGCTTGAAAGTTGCGGAACGCGTTCCGCTTAAAACGGCATTTTGCCGTTTCCACGACAATGATTATAATTCAGATAGCGTAAATATAAAAATATCTACATTATGTAAGGAGAAAATACAAATGGTAGGAATTATCGGAGCAATGGACATAGAGGTCAACAGTTTTAAAGAGCTGATGACTGACAAAAGTACAGAAACGGTAAGCGGAACGGAATTTGTCAGCGGAAATTTGTGGGGAAAGCCCGCTGTTGTTGCAGTCAGCGGTGTGGGCAAGGTTAATGCGGCAATATGCACACAAACCATGTGCCTGAAATACAACCCCGATTTTATAATTAACAGCGGTGTTGCAGGCGGTCTTGAAAAGTCACTGAACATTTGTGATGTTGTGGTTGCAACGTCTGTAATTCAGCACGACATGGACACATCGCCCTTAGGCGACCCCGTGGGTTTTATTTCGGGAATCAACATGGTTGATATTCCGTCAGATGAGCTTCTTTCCGCCAAACTTGCATCTGCATCGGCAGAAAACGGAATTCACACCCTTACGGGAAAGATTGTTTCGGGCGACCAGTTTATCAACAGTGCAGAAAAAAAGAAATATCTGGTTGATACCTTTGGTGCATATGCCTGCGAAATGGAAGCCGCATCAATCGGCCACGTTGCATATAAGAACAATATCCCCTTCTGTATTCTCCGCTCCGTTTCCGACAATGCAGACGGCAGCTCGCACCTTTCCTACACGGAATTTGTTGACGCCGCCGCAAAGAACCTTGTGAGGGTTATGGAAGTATTTTTCAATAAAATATAGGGGATGTCGCAAAATGTACAGACCAGGCACTATTTTGCGTCCATCCCAAAGGAGCTGCCGCATTTTTGCGACAGCTCCTTGAATACTTTTTGTTATCTCACAATAACAATTTCAGAAACCTTATCTTCATAAATCTTTACAAATACTCTCACTTCGTTGCCTTCTTCATATACTTCAATGTCACCGGCTGTTACAACCGAAACATTACCCTGCTTTCTCTGTGAGTTATATTCGTAAACCAATGCATCTGCTGTGGAATAGTTTCTTACGCTTCCGTTGACGCTGACGTTGATTGAATCACCGAATTTCTTTGTTACACGTCCGTAAACAGTTGTGAGGTCTGTGGTGATTTCATTGACAAATTCTGTTGTCATGGCATCGCTGTCAAAGAGAAGTGTGATATTGTCAACCTCGCCCTGAGCATTGGTGCTGTACTGGAATACGTCACCCTGCTTGAGCTTTTTGTTGTCGCCCTTGATGAATACAGTTGTATCTGTTGCCATCAGTTCAACTTCCTTACCGTTTTCAATACCGTAAATAACATCAACTGTGTCATAATCCTCGTTCTGTGCTGTTGCAATTTCGTCAACAAGGACAATGGGTGATTTTGCCTCGGCAATACCTGTTGCACTTGTTACAACAATTGCTCTTGCAGAGAAGTCCTCCTGAAGGTCATAAACCACAATATCATAAGGTGTGTTGTTGGAGAACATCTTGTAGTCTCTCACGGCATAACGTGTTGTGTCTGTTCCGGCATCGGCAGGAATATCAAAGACAACCGTATCGGTATTCACTCTTATATCCCCAAGCATTCCCGATGCACTCTTGTACACCTGGTCAGCTGCGGCAAAGTTCTTTGTGAATACGCCCTTGTTCACCGCTCCTGTTCCTGTGTTGTCAACTGCAATATCAAGACCCGTGAGCTTTCCTGCAGAGTTTGTTTCATAGGTGATGAGCTGAGGCGATACCTGACCGTCCTTGCCGAATTTTGAGAGGACTTCCTCAGCCGTGAGGCCGTAGGTGTCATTAACACGGATTTTTGTTGCACCGTCAAATACCTGACTTTCGCCCTTTGCTGTGAATATCTTGAACTGGATTGTTTCGTCAATTGTTCCTGTGATTGCCGCATTTGTCAGATAACCGTAAGCACCGCGGATTGCAGTTCCGGTTGTTGAAGCAGTTGTGTCAACAGCGGCAACGTTGCCTTCAACGTCAAGATAGAATCTGCCTTCGTCACGAAGTGCAATGTCGTTGGGATAATTGCTTGCCTTTTTGTAGAAAGTGTCCGAATTATTTATTCTGAAGCCATCGTCCGAAACCTGAGTAACTCTGCCAAGGATGCTTTCGGTGGTTACATATGCCTTGATGAGCAGCTTATCCTGACTGACAGTATAGGAAATAACATTCCATTCCTCAAGGTCGGAGGGCTTAATCTTTTCGCCGTTTTTAACAAGTGTGAACATAACCTCGGTGTTTTCGGGGTCAAGAAGTAATGAACCATTATTGTACTTATCCGTTACTCTGCCCGTTACGCTTGAAACTGTTTCAACAACAAGGTTTGTGAAGTGGTTGACAAAAACAATATCATACACATTGTTCACATCTGTGTCAAGGAGAATCAGATTACCTGTTTTGGGAATAAGCTGGTCGTTTGCCAGAGTTTCAATGAACTTTCCGTTATAAATATAAACAGGCTTTGCAACAATGGATGCAGTTTTTGTTGTCTGGTCGTTTGTGTTGGCTCTCCAGTAGGTTACTGTTTTGTTGGCACCTTCATCACCCGTCACCGAAACAATATCCTTTGCGTTTATTGTAAGCTCCTTATTTTTGGTGTTCTGGGGCCGTACAAGAAGCAATGTTTTTTCATCGGTTGTGGAATCCACTCTTGCATAATAAACCACGTTGTAGCCAAGATATGATACCGCATTGGTGTTACCTTCCTCAAAAACGCTGTCGTTGATTATTATTTGTCCTTCCGATGCGGCACCGCCGCCTGTGAGTGTTGTTTCGCTTGTTCCTTTAATCTGGCCGTATGCCTTTTCAACATTAAGTCTGTCGGACAGGAGTGTTTTGTCAACAACTTCATAAACCACATTGCTTCCAAAGCCCGTCTGTTCCATCATATTTACCGTAAGAGAGTTGAAAACAAGCTGTGCAACATCGCCACGCTTTGCGGGAGTTGAGCCTGCAGACGAAACGCCCTTGAGAAGCTGGTTTTCGGATGCAACCGCCATATATCCTGCGGGATAGCCACCCTTTTGAGTTGCAACGGGCTCATAACCAAGAGCTCTTACCATAATTGTTACCGCTTCCTGAAACAAAACTGCATCATCGGGACGGAATCTGCCTCTTTCATCACCAATAACCATACCCTGCTGATGTGCAACATTGATTGCGCCGTTTGCCCAGTGGTTTTTTGCCACATCAGGGAAAGCAGTGGGAACATTTGAGCTGTTTGCAACATCCTCAAGACCAACCGAATATACGGCAACCTTTGCCATTTCGGAACGCTTGATGTTGTCATCGGGTCGGAATGCACCTGTATCGTCGCCAATCATGATACCCAACGCCCCAAGAACCTCTGCAGCTTCTTCATATTTTGTACCTGCAATATCCGGGGGAAGTGCCACACGGCTGTGGCTGTATCTTGAAAGAGCATTTCCTGCGGGGAGTTCCTCATTCATCATCGCATTTCGTTTTGTTCTGTTCTGTTCAACAATTGCTTCGCTGTTGTCAACAGTATTGGTTGTTCGGGGCGAAGCCTGCATGGACATATCCGTATTATCGGAAGTCTGTCCCTTTTGTTCAGATGTGTTTTCCTTGCCGGCATCGCCATTGAGCATGCCGGGGGTTTCGCCTGAAACGGGAATAAGCTCCGGATCAGCGGCAAAAACATTTACCCCAAAGACAAAAAGCATGGCAATTGTCAGAAACAAGGATATAAATCTTTTTGACATTTTTAGTCCTCCTTATAAAATTTTTGAAAATGTTTCGAGTTTATTGTGTGTAACCAAAATAAATTTACAACACAAAGATTTTGGAGTCTTTAACAAATTTTTTCTGTTTTCCAATAAATTTAATAATTTTGTTACAAATATGTAAAGAAATTTTACATAAATATAGTTGAAATTTATAAATATTTGTGTTAGAATAAAATAGACAAAAACTATATATTGTGGTTTTGACCTGTTAATAATTAAATTTCCATATATAAATCAAGGGGGAATAACAAATGATTAAGAAAAAAATACTGAGCGGAATTTTGTGTGCAACATTTTTGTTTTCAACAGTTTCCGCCGCAAAGCTCACATTCTCTGATGTAGAGAACGACCCAACTGTATCATGGGCAAGAACCTATATAAACGAAATGGCAGAAATGGGATATATCAAAGGCTACGAAGACGGAACTTTCCAGCCCAACAAACCCATTTCAAAAACCGAAGCCCTCATTCTTCTTTCACGTATGATTGGCTTAAACGATTCAAATTATGCCGATTCCCTTGAATATGCACTTGACGAATTTGATGTTGTTTTGAAAAAATATACCACAAATTACAAGCAGGAAGTGGCATTCCTTCTTTACACAGGCGTTCTTCACCCCTCCGACCTTGACGATTACCTCACAAACGCCAACAAAAACGAACCTCTCAAGAGATATGAGGCAGCAATCCTCCTCACAAAGCTCCTTGGTGCCGTTGAAGAGGTTGAATCAAATATGTTTGTTACTTCTTCATATGCCGACACCCTTGACATCCCCGAGCTTGCAAGACCCTATGTTGAATATGTGAAGGATCAGGGAATCATGCAGGGAATGGGCAACAACGCAGACGGTAATCCCGAATTTTCGCCCAATACTCCCGTAACACGTTCACAGATGTCAAAAATGCTCTATATGCTCATTGACGTTCTTGACGTAACAACTGCATCGGGCGTTATTGTTGAAACAAACGCTTTTGACGAAACAGTTACAATTGCCATTGACGGTGAAAACGTTGCTTATCCCGTTGACAAGAGCACGGAATATAAAATAAACGGCGAAGCAGTTGAATTTGAAGACCTTTCAGAAGGTATGACCGTGAAAATTTCTCTCATTGCAGGCAAACTTGCCCTGATTGAAAATTATGTAGTTCTTGAAGACACCGTTATTTACGGTCTTGTTTCGGGCACAAAACCCACTCAGGAATCAAAATCAATCACCATTGCCGACGCAAACGACAAATCCATTGTTGACACATATGTTCTCTCAGAGGATGCAAAAATCAGAATTGACGGCGCAATCGACCTTTTCACAAAGGTTAAGAAGAACGACTATGTTGAACTGAAAATTGAAGACGGTCTGGTAACAGAGCTTTCTGTAATCGGCAAGAATTCAACTGTAACAGGAACTCTTGAATCGGTTGACGCAACCGGCGAATACACAACTCTCAACATCGAAACTCAGTCGGGCGAAACCGAAGCATACGAAATTTCAGCCGATGGCGTTGTTGTTTCACGCAACAGTCTGGATTCCAACCTTGCGGCACTTATGGAGGGCGACAAAATTGTTCTCAAGCTCACATACGGAAAAATCACAAAGATTTCGGCATCAAGCAAGAATCAGACTCTGGCAGGCAAGATGAGTTCAATTACTCACACAACCACAGGCTCTTCGCTGACAATTGAAGCAGACGGCAAAAAGTCCGAATTCAAAATCAACAAGAGTGCAAAGGTTGTTATCAACTCAACAGAAGAAGCAACAGTTTATGACCTTCGTCCCGGCACAGACATCAACATAACAATTGAAAGCAGCGAAATCACACAAATCAAGGCTGCCGCAACAATCGAAAAATCAAGTCTCACCGGTACAATCAAAACAATCAATCTGAACTACGGCTTGCTGATTATCGAAGAAGACGGCGTTGAATACAATGTTTTCTGCAAATCGAGCACAAACATCATCGACAGCAAAACAGGCAAAACTGTTTCGCTCAAGAGTGTTGAAACCGGACGCTCCGCAATCATAACAGGCTCAAATGCATCGGGCGTACTTGAAGCAACCGCAATTGTTCTTCAGTAAAATACAAATTCCAACTCCAACAAACCGTCTTGCAAACGCAAGACGGTTTGTTATTTTTATTGTATAAACTCCGCCCTTAATGTAAATACTTTCCATATATTAAAAAAGGCAGGGAAGGTATATGACAGACAAAAAATCAAGACGAGTTATAATAATAAACAACATCCAGTCAGGCACCATTGACCAGGCAATTTTCATTCTGAAATCCGACAAATCGGACATTCTGCCCGCAGGAGCAGATATAAGCATTGCAAACGAAGCCCAAAACATCATCAACAACTATATCCGTCAGGTTGAACACCACAAATCACTTATGCAAAAAAAGAGCCGCCGTATTCCCGGCTGGCTCAAATTTCTTGCGGCAACGGCAGTGATTGCGGCATTTATTGTATTTTCGGCTCACATCATATAGGCAAGATTTATAATTTCAAGCTCCCTTTCACGAGCATAGTTCACAGTATACTCCGTTCCGCCGCCCCTGTGAGAATAATAAGCAACACAAAAACCGCTGTTTTCAACAAGATACTTATTCCTCAGATGCATACAGCCCGTGCAGTATTCTTCACAAAGGAAAACCCTTTCATCCGCTGCGGCAAGAACGGTTTTATATCTGATTTTATCGGCTTTATTCCACAATTTATCCTGTTCTTTGCAGGGCAGTGCCATAATCAGCCTTGCATCGGAGCAGGTTTCTTTCAGCTTCAAAACCACCTCAGCCGCCAGAATATCAAAGCCCAGAGCTCCTCCCGAAAGAAACTCACGGCAACCTCTTTCATAAAGCTCTCTGACCGCCACAGAAAGCAGCGCTCTGAGCTTTTGTTTGTGCTCAAAAGGAATACTGCGATGCCCCGTAAAGCAACAAGCTGTCAAAGATTTATCTTCATTCACCGTCAACACTCCTTTTCGGCAATTTTATCAACATCTCCAAATAGTTTACCACGAAAGAAAAATATTTGTCAATATTATAAATATACAAAAACCATACTTTGTGATATACTGTTAACAGATTTTACAAAAGGAGTATGCAAATGAAGATTTTTGGTCAGATAATCCGCTTGTTTACACTTTGCTGCATTGGCGATTTAATTTCACTGATGCTGCCCTTTCCCTTTCCGGGAAGTGTAATAGCCCTGGTTCTTCTTTTTCTGCTGTTGATTTCAGGACTCATAAAAACCGAACAGATAAACACCGTATCCGACTTTCTGCTGAAAAATATGTCTTTTGTATTTTTGCCCTCAACGGTTTCAATCATCTCATATATTGATGTGTTCAAAAGCATAATATGGCAATTTTTGTTTATTTGCATAATCACAACGGTGATAACCTTCTTTGCCACAGCATATGCGGTTAAATTCACCATATACCTTATGAACAAATTCCGAAAGGAGTCCAAAGATGCTTAACCAATTCACATCACAGCCGATTTTCGGGTTTACCCTTTGCGTTATAGCATATTGCATAGGTGTAAAACTAAAATCACGGTTCAATTATCCCATTGTAAACCCCCTCATTGTGTCAGCAGTAATCTGCATTGCCGTTCTGCTGGTATTTGGGATTCCCCTTGAAAACTTCAAAGCCGGTGCAAGCACGGTGGGAATGTTCCTTGCCCCCGCAACCGCCGCCCTGGCCCTTTCAATGTACCGTCAGATGAAGGTCATAAAAAAGAACATTGTGCCAATCATCGTGGGCTGCACAGTTGGTTCAGCCGTTGCGGTAATAAGCATTGCATTACTTTGCAAAGCCTTTGGTCTCACCGCCGAGATAACCGCCAGTCTGATTCCAAAATCAATCACCACCGCCATTGCATCCGACCTCTCGGCACAGCTTGGTGGAATCCCCTCAATCACCGTTGCGGCAGTTGCGGTCACGGGAATTTTCGGAGCAGTTATGTCACCCTACTTCATAAGGTGGTCACGACTTGACAACTCCGTTGCGGCAGGTCTTGCCATCGGGGCTTCGTGTCACGCTCTTGGAACTTCAAAAGCGGTGGAGCTTGGCGAAGTTGAAGGCTCGCTCAGCGGCATTGCCGTTGGCCTTTGCGGATTGATTACCGTGTTTTTATCCTTATTCATCTAAACATAGCAAAACAGGTCTGCATCACAGACCTGTTTTGCTATGTTATATAATCTAATTCTCATTATTCTGAGCAAGTTTTTTATACCACTTCACAAAGGATTTCATTCCAAAAACAATCAGCCACGCAAGCAATATTCCCCCAAAAATATCGGTTGGGAAATGCACAAAAAGATACATTCTTGAAAAAGCAATGAATGCCGCAACAATCAAGGCAGGTATTCCAAGCCTTTTGCTGTCCCCCAAAAGGACAAATGCCGACACAAAGGATGCCAGAGTATGTCCCGAAGGGAAGGAATAGTCCGTGGGATTTGAAATCAGCAACCGAATCCCGTCATCAAGCCAGCAAGGTCGTGGCCTTGCAACAACATTCTTCAGCACAAGATTTCCTATAATCAGCCCCAGAATCAATCCTGCTGCCATCATAAAGCCTGTTTTGCGATATTTTTTTACGGCAAGCATAATCAGCACAACCAGAATCCACACAATGCCTGCATTCCCAATGGTCGAAAAGGCTTTCATCAGCCAATCCATAAAACCGCAGGAAAACGCTCCGTGTAATTTTTCAAGAATTGTCAGTTCAAAGGCTTCTGTTCCAAAAAGCAAATCATCACCCTATTTCAAAAGTTCGCCAACAGCTCCCAAAATGCCCGAATACGCCACAGTAACAATAATTCCCGCACTGATAACACCAATACAAATGGCTGGAACCGCATCCTTCAGCCGCATCCCAAGCATTGCCGCAACCAACGCCGCCGTCCACGCACCCGTGCCGGGGAGAGGTATTGCAACAAACATAAGCAAGCCCCAAAAACCGTATTTTTTAATTTTTTCCTGATTTTTCGGGTCATTGCCCTTTGCTTCAAGCCGTTCAACCAGGCCTCCAAGCCATTTCATGTGCTTGCGCATCCACTCAAACACTTTTCGGATAAACAAGATAATAAAAGGAACGGGAATTATGTTCCCGATTATTGCAACAAGAAAAACAAACCGTCTGTCCAGTCCCGCACCCAAACCGTATGCAATTGAGCCTCGCAACTCCAGTATCGGAGACATGGAAAGAATAAAGGTTACAATTGTTTTACCCCAAAAATTGTTCCATAAAAAAGAAAAAAATCCCATAATAACACTTTTCTCCCGAAAAATTCTTATTTATCATTATACAGTTTTTACACACCAATGTCAATAATGAATGTGCCGTGTGGGAAAACATTTTTAATGTTTTCCTGAGTCAAAACCCTGTTTTGACAAAGAATTTGCATAGCAAATTCCCGACACTTCATTGCAACGAAGTCTTCGAAAACTATTTTGAGAAATAGTTTTCATGACAGCAAAGCATTTGCTGTCATTTCATATCAAATAATCATTTGAAAAAAATCTCAGCCCCAAAACTCTTTGCAAGCTCCGTCCCCTTTTCCTTGCCCAAAACAAAACACGCCGTGGAAAGACAGTCGGCAACAAGACCGTTCTCTGCCACAACGGTAACGCTGCTGTATTCCCTGTTTGCAGGATAACCCGTTGCCGTATCTATAATATGATGATATTTTTCCCCGTTTTTTTCAAAATATCGCTGATATGTTCCGCTTGTCACAACTGCAGCTTCCGAAACTTCAATTATATTCTCCTCATCAACCTCGCCCAAGGGCGCAAATGGCTTTTGAACACCCACACGCCACAATCCGTCGTCAGAATTTGGATTTTTGCCAAAGCATAAAATATTTCCGCCAAAATCCACAATTGCCCCCTGCACTCCGTGTTCCTTCAGAACCTTAACAGCTTCATCCGCCGCATAGCCCTTTGCAACACCCCCAAGGTCAATGAGTATGCCATCTTCTTTTTTTATAACAAGCCCCTCATCAAAATCCATAATAAATTTCTCACCGCCCGACCGCGAAAGTGCCTCTGCAATTTCTTTTTCTGACGGAACTCTGCCCTCACCGTCAAAATTCCAAAGCCTGACCACCGATGCAATGCTCACATCAAAAGCACCATTGCTTGCCGTCTCAACTTTCCTTGCAGTTTGGAGAATTTTTGCAATATCTCTGCTGATTTTCACCTTTTCGCCGGCTTTTGCAGAGTTTATCCCCGAAACCTCCGAATCACCCGAAAAACCGTTGGTTATGCTGTGTATCTCACGGGCACGCTCTAATGCCGCCTCAACAGCGTTCTGCGCCTCATCACCGTATGCTGTAATACTGCAAAGCGTATCAAACATAAACTCCTGTCCTGTGTACTCCTCATTATGCAGCACAAATCCGAAAAACAATGCCGCACAGACCACAAGAACCACCGCCAGAATACCCCATCTCAATTTGTTCATGAATTCGCTCCTTTAAAATACTGTAAACTTATTATAACACAAACATAAAATACAGTCAATTATCTTTACTTTTGCCAAATGTTGTGGTATAATATCCGTACAATCCTGCCACAGCAGAATTATATTGTAGGAAGTGATTTTTTGAAAAATAACTCACAGACAAAAACCGTGCGGATAATCGGTTTTATGGCTGTTATAACATTTATGGCAAAGGTAATGGGTCTTTTGCGTGAAACTTTGATTGCAAGCGTATACGGCAGAACGGATGCCGCCGACATAATCAGCACCTCAACCCAAATTCCTCTGCTGTTTTTTGATATGACCTTGGGTGTTGCAATACTTTCAACCTTTGTTCCTGTATTCAACAAGTTTCTTGAACGTGACAGCAAGGAACGTGCAATGGACTTTGCAAACAACTTTATGACCGCAGTAATAACCTTTGCAACAGCAGGTGCGGTGCTTGGTATGATTTTTGCCGAGCCCCTTGTGCGGCTAATGGCTCCGGGCTATTCTCCCGAAAAGGTTGCACAAACCGCAAAGCTGCTGCGGATTTTGTTCCCATCAATTGTTTTCACCGCTGCGGCATTTACGTCGGTGGGAATACTTCAGTCCTTTGGCGAATTCAACATTCCCGCCCTCATCAGTGCAGTTTCAAATCTGATAATGATTTTGTATCTGATTGCAGCAGGCAACAAATTCGGGCTGACGGGTGTTATTGTTTCCATGCTGATTGCATGGGCATCACAGCTTTTCATTCAGATTCCGGCACTTTTCAAAAAGGGCTTTCGGTATCGTCCACGGCTTAATTTGAAGGATGAAGGCATCCGTGATGCAGTAAGGCTGGCAATTCCCGTTCTGATCAGTTCGTGGGTTCAGCCCCTTTGTGTTGCAATCAACACCGCATTTGGCTCATTTATGGGTAACGGTGCCGTAATTGCTCTGAACTGGGCAAACAAGCTGTATATAATAATGGTCGGGGTTTTTGCCTATGCCGTAACAAACTTTATTTTTCCAAAGCTCTCACGGCTCAACGCAGGCGACAACAACGAGGGCTTTTCCGAAACAACCCGAACCTCCCTTGGCTGGATAATCATTATCATTGCGTTGATTTCGGCATTGTTTGTTGCCCTCAGCGAGCCCATAATCAAAATTGTGTTTGAATACGGTCAGTTCTCGGCGGATGACACCTCGGTTACTGCAAATGCGCTTTTCTTCTATTCCTTTGGCATGGTGGGCTATGCCATTTGTGAGATTCTGAACAAAAGTTTTTATGCCATCCGTGACGGAAAAACCCCCATGTTTGCCTCAATTTTTGGTATTGCAGTAAATTTCGGGGCGGCATTTATACTGGTAAACTCCGTAAAAATGGGAATCGGCGGTCTGGCTCTTGCAAGTGCAATCAGCTCATGGATGATGGCAATTGTTCTCCTCTTTATGATAAACAAGCGTAAAGGCGGCACAATTCCCCTCTCCTTTGTAATCAACATGACAAAAATAATTGTTGCGGCAATCCTTTGCGGTGCTGTGACTTACGCAATTTATCCGCTTCTTGATTTTTTGGAGGGCGGAAACATAATCACATCAATCAGAGCAGGAATTTCGGCTCTGGCAGGACTTTTGGTATATCTGCTTTCGGCATTTGTACTCAGAGTTGACGAATTCAAGCAAATCAGGAGGTTCAAAAATGGAAACTAAGGGTTATTTCATGACATTCTGGCTGTTTCTGTGGCACAACATAATCAAACACAGCGTAACCTACAAACTCCTTTGCAAGCTGTACGGCTTCATTTCACGCCAATGGCTGACAAGCCGTTTCACAAACCTTTTCAGAAAAACCTATTTTTCCGACGAAACGGTGAACAACAGCATATGGGGCAAAATATGTTTTTCTCCATTCAGATTGATTGAAAGCATCTGCAAAAAACACCGTGAAAAACTTGTTGCTCTGAAGGAACGAAGCGGAATTGTGAGACTATTCAACTATCTGCTTCACAATCTCCTTGCCCTGAATCTGAGGTTTCTCGGCATCCTCATTGCCGCCGCCTCATTGACATTATTCGGGGGTGCAGTTGCCAGAGGCAACGGATTTATAATCCCTGCAATTTGTTCTGTGCTTGGAGTTCTGCTGTACTTTATTGACGTAAATCTCACAGAGCTTTTACCCGAATCGTTTCTGGTTAGATTTTGCCAGACTGCCCTTGACGAAGATTTCAGCTTTGACTTTTTCTACCTGACAAAATGCGGCGGAAACAGCCGTCTTGTGTGGGCAGGAATATTCGGTGTTGTTGCAGGAATAGTGGGCGTGGCACTTTCGCCAATCTTTTCAATACTGTTCATTGGCGGACTTTTCTTCTTTGCCCTTGTGCTTTACAAGGTGGAGTTCGGGATATATACAACAGTATTCCTTGCCCCCATTCTCCCAACCATGGCGGTTTTGGGGCTATCTCTCCTTTGCCTGTTCTCACTTGTGCTCAGAGCACTCACCACAAAAAAGTTCACCTTCCGCACAGAAGGAATCGGGCTGTTGATTATCATTATGATGGCAGTTTACCTTTTTGCAACAATAACCTCATTTGCGCCCATGAAAAGTATGCAAATTCTGGCGGTTTATGTTTCATTTATGCTGTTTTACTTTGTGATTATCAACACAATCAAAACCAAAAAACAGCTGTTCATAATCCTCAAGGTATTTGCACTTTCGGCACTTGCGGTATGTCTTTACGGAATTGCCCAGTACCTTTTTGGCTGGAACGTAAGTCAGGCATGGATGGACGAACAGATGTTTGACGACATAAAAATGCGTATATATTCAACCCTGGAAAACCCAAATGTCTTAGGTGAATATATTCTCCTTGCCCTGCCCGTCTCGGTTGCATTAATATGGACAAGCAAAAAAACATTTTCAAAATTTGTTTTTGCGGGAATTTCCGCAGTCCTTGGCTTGGCTCTGATTCTCACATTTTCAAGAGGCTGCTGGCTGGGCTTTATGGCATCAGCGGCAATCTTTGTTACCTTCACCGCAGGAAAAATATGGGGACTGGCTCTCATTGCACTGCCGCTCCTTCCAATGCTCCTGCCCGAAAGCATAATCAACCGTTTCACAAGCATCGGGGATATGGGCGATTCATCAACCTCGTACCGTGTTTATATCTGGCTTGGAACACTCCTTATGCTGAAGGATTTCTGGATTTCGGGCATTGGTCTGGGAACTGAAGCCTTCACTCAGGTTTATCCCTTTTATTCATACAATGCCATCGTTGCCCCCCATCCCCACAATCTGTTTTTGCAGGTTGTGACCGAAACGGGTGTTCTTGGAATTTTCACATTCCTGCTTTTGCTGTTTTTGTTCTTCAAAAAGCTGGTTGCAGGATTTCAATATATGGGCAAGGGACATCCCCTTTCCATAGTTATTGTGGCAATCGGTTCGGCGGTTGCAGGCTTTCTTCTTCAGGGAATGTTTGACAACTGCTTTTATAATTACCGTGTCTTTGCTATCTTTTGGTCGTATCTCGCCATCGGAATTGCGTGCTGTCAGATAGCAAAAACCGAATCGCAGGAAACGGAGGCAAAAACAAATGATTAGAGTTCTTCAGGTCTGCTCCGACACCAATATAGGCGGTGCAGGAAAATGCATTCTCACATATCTGAAACACTGTGACCGTAAAAATTTTCACATTGGAGTTGTTCTTCCCGAAAACAGCCTGCTGAAGCCTCAGGTTGAGGTGCTGGGCTTCAAGGTTTTTGAAATTGCCGCCATGGCGGACAAGTCCCTTGACTTCAAGGCAATCCAAAAGCTCTGCAAGGTGTTCAAAGAATTTAAACCCCACATTGTCCACACTCACGCAAGTATGTCGGCACGAATTGCCGCAAAGCTGTGCGGAATCAAAATTGTCTACACACGTCACAGCGTTTTTCCGCCGTCACCAAGGCTCACAAAAGGAATCGGCAAGGCGGTCTGCGGATTTGTGAACAACTCAACCGCTCACAAAATAATTGCCGTGGCAGAAGCGGCAAAGGACAACATAACCGCAATCGGCGTCTCAGAGAAAAAAATTGATGTGGTTCTCAACGGTGTTGAACCCCTCACGCCATATACTCCCGAGCAGATTGCCGGGCTTCGCAGTGAATACAACATCACAGAAGATACCAAGTGTGCCGCAATTGTTGCAAGGCTCAATGAGGTCAAAGGCCACAAATACTTTGTTCAGGCGGCATCGGAGCTGAAGTCAAAAGGCATAAAAGCAAAATTCTTCATTGCAGGAACAGGCGACATGGAGGCCTCCATACACAAACAAATCAAAGAGAAAGGTCTTGAAGATTATGTGATTATGCTTGGCTTTTTGAACAATGTTGAACCCCTTATGAACCTTATGGACGTTCAATGCAACTGCTCCTTCGGCACTGAGGCAACAAGCCTTTCACTTCTTGAAGGCATGAGCCTTGGGAAGCCTGCTGTGGTGTCGGATTTTGGCGGTAATCCGGGGGTTATCAAAAACGGTGAAAACGGATTTATTGTTCCCACCCATGACCCCAAAGCCCTTGCCCAAAGGCTTACCGAGCTGTTTACCGATGACGTGCTTTATTCCCGTATGTCGGAAAAGAGCAAAGAAATTTTCAAAACCAAATTCACAGCTCAAAAATATGCTGAAAACATAGAAAATATATATAAAAACCTCGGAGGTAAAAAAAATGAAAACTAAGCCAAAATTCAATCTGCTTGACGCATTCATAATTCTGATTCTTGCGGCAGCAATTGCCCTTGGGGCATTTATGCTTTTGAAGCCATCCGCCCCCGTAAATACCGATTCAACGCCTGCCCCCTCAGGAAAGGCAACCTTCACCGTTGACCTTACCCGTGTTACCGAAGCTGTGGCAAAGGAATTTGAGCTTGCCGCCGACAACAAGGAAAAACTGACCTGCGGTGAAGCCGAGCGTTTTTATTCAACCATAAAGGATATTTCCGTTACCAAAGCAAAGCGAACAATCGTTGACCACAGCACAGCAACAGCAAGCAAGGTTGAAGACCCGCAGTTTTTTGATGTGAAATTAATTCTTGAAACCGATGTCACCGAAACAGACGATGCCATAACAGCCGGAAAAACCGACCTCCGTGTGGGCAACGGTCTTGCAGTCAAGGCACCAAGATGTGCAGGCTACGGCTATATAATCGGACTTGAATTGAATTAAATAATAGTAGTCGGTGAAACGCATTTACGTTTTTGTTTGCGATATATCGCAAACCACTGTGAAAGCCGTGGCTTTCACAGACCGACACTATTGCAATCATGCGCGGCTTTCAAGCACAAATGCTTGAAAGTTGCGGAGCGTGTTCCGCTTAAAACGGCATTCTGCCGTTTCCACGACAATAATTATAACGAATGTCAGAAAGGTGAAAATTATGTTTATAAATGAAAAAGGTAAAATATTCGGAAAAATCAGCATAATCGACTTGATTGTTATACTTGGTATACTTGTTGCGGCATTTGGAATTTACACAAAATTTTCTGCTCCCGCAACAGAAAAAATCGCAACCGAAACCAAAGCCATTGAATATAAAGTGCTTGTGAGAGGTGTACGTCAGGGAACAGTTGACGCACTCAAAAACTCAAAAAGAGTTACAAACACCACAACAAAGGATTACTGCGGCGACATCATCAATGTTTCCCCCGCACCTGCAATTCATCCTGCCGAGCTGACAGACGGAACTGTTCAGAACGTTGAATTTCCCGAACAGTTTGATGTTACGCTGACAATAGCCCTCAACGGCAAAGTCAGCGATTCGGGCTATTTCACCGAATCGAATCAGTCGGTTAATATTGGTTCAACTCTCTATATGAATACAAAATATGCAAACACCTCAGGCACAATAATTGATATTTATACAGTAGAATAACTATAATAAGTGATTATGCGGTTTCGGAAAACATCTGAGACCGCATATAATATTAATCCATTTTCCGAGGTGAAATCAAATGTTTAAAAAATTTTCGGTTTACTACAAACCATATATCGGAATAATCATCCTCGACCTGCTTTGTGCATCACTCACAACAGTCTGCGAGCTTGTTTTTCCGCTCATAGTTCGTCACATCACCAATATGGCAACAGACCCCGCCCTTGAGTTTCTTTTTTCAACGGTGCTCAAGCTTGGGGGGCTGTATCTGTTGCTGAGGCTCATTGACACCGCCGCCAACTACTATATGGCAAATGCAGGGCACGTCATGGGGGCAAGGCTTGAAACCGATATGCGGCGAGATATGTTTGACCATCTTCAAAAGCTCCCCTTCAAATATTTTGACAACACAAAAATAGGTCAGCTTATGTCACGAATGACTTCCGACCTTTTTGACATAACCGAGTTTTCCCACCACTGTCCTGAGGAATTTTTCATTGCGGCAATCAAAATCATCGGTGCGTTTATAATTCTTGGCTCAATCAACATAAAGCTCACCTGTCTGATTTTTTTGTTGCTGCCTTTGATGCTTATTTCGGTTTTTGTTTTCCGCAAGAACATGAAAAACGCATTCAAGGAACAGCGCCGGCAAATTGGTGAGCTTAATGCCGACCTTGAAGACAGTCTCCTTGGCGTGAGAGTTGTGAAAAGCTTTGCAAACGAAGATATTGAAAGAGAAAAGTTTGCCGAGGGCAACAAAAGATTTTTCAAAGCAAAGAAAAACGCCTATAAATATATGGCAAGGTTTCAGTCGGGAACACGTTTTTTTGACGGAGTTATGTACATAGCCGTAATCATACTTGGTTCATGGTTCATGGTTGACGGACAAATTGATGCCGCCGACTTTGTTGCATACCTGCTGTACATTCAAACCCTCATAACATCAATCAGACGTATTGTTGAATTCACCGAGCAGTTTCAGCGCGGAATCACAGGAATTGAACGCTTTCAGGAAATTATGGACGAACCTGTTGACATCAAGGATGCCCAAAATGCAGTTGAACTCACAAATGTTACGGGCAGAGTTGACTTCTGCAATGTCAGCTTCAAATATACCGATGGTGCAGACAATGTTCTTGAAAATATGAATATCTCAGTTGAAGCCGGCGAGAATATCGCCATTGTGGGTCCCTCAGGGGGCGGAAAAACCACCATGTGCAACCTGATTCCAAGGTTTTATGACCTGACATCGGGCAAAATCCTCATCGACGGCACCGACATCCGTGAAATAACGCTCAACTCACTCCGCAACAACATCGGTATGGTTCAGCAGGATGTATATCTTTTCAGCGGTTCTGTATATGAAAACATAATCTACGGCAAGCCCGACGCAACCCGTGACCAGGTTATTGAAGCCGCAAAAGCAGCAGGTGCTCACGATTTTATCAGCCAATTAAAAGACGGCTATGACACCTATGTGGGCGAAAGAGGGCTCAAGCTTTCGGGCGGTCAGAAGCAAAGAATCAGTATTGCCAGACTGTTTTTAAAGAATCCGCCCATACTGATTCTTGACGAAGCAACCTCGGCTCTGGACAACGAAAGCGAGCTTCTTGTTCAAAAATCACTCAAACGCCTTTCGGAAGGAAAAACCACCTTCACCATTGCCCATCGCCTGACAACAATCAAAAATGCATCAAGAATTTTTGTGCTCACAAACGACGGAATTGCCGAGGAAGGCACCCACGCCCAGCTTATGGAAAAGAACGGCGAATATGCAAAACTGTACTCAATGTACAGCACACTTTAATGACACAAACAAAGCCCTGCAACTCTGCAGGGCTTTGCTTTTTATAAGGTTCTGTAACAAATGTTGGGGTAAATGCTTTGTAAAGATTCTTCGCTGCGCTCAGAATGACTAAAACTTGCCGGTACAAGGTCATGTTGAGCGTAGTCGAAACATCTTTTTTTACTAAACCCCAACATTTGATAAAGAACCTTTTAAGTTACTTCAGTACGTCCTTCAGATACATTCCCGTATACGATTTCTTGCATTTCACCACATCTTCGGGAGTACCCTTGGCAACAACCGTGCCGCCCTTGTTGCCCCCCTCGGGGCCAAGGTCAATTATATAGTCCGCTGTTTTAATAACATCAAGATTATGTTCAATTACAACAACCGTATTCCCCGAATCAACAAGCCTCTGCAAAACCTCAATGAGGCGATGAACATCCGCCGTGTGAAGACCTGTTGTGGGTTCATCAAGGATATAAATTGTCTTGCCGGTGCTCCGCTTGCTCAGTTCTGTTGCCAGCTTGACACGCTGTGCCTCACCGCCCGAAAGGGTGGTTGAAGACTGCCCGATTTTGATATATCCCAATCCCACTTCATAAAGTGTTCTCAGGCGGTTTGCAATTTTGGGAATGCTCTCAAAAAAGTACATTCCCTCCTCAACGGTCATGTCAAGAACATCCGCAATGCTCTTTCCCTTGAACTTTACCTCAAGTGTCTCACGGTTGTAGCGCTTTCCGTTACAAACCTCACAGGGCATATAAATATCGGGCAAAAAGTGCATTTCAATTTTGATTATTCCGTCACCCTGACAGGATTCGCATCTGCCGCCCTTGACATTAAAGCTGAATCTTCCGGCACCGTAGCCTCGGGACTTTGCATCGGGCGTTGATGCAAAGAGATTCCTTATGTCCCCAAAAAGTCCTGTATAGGTTGCAGGATTTGACCGTGGCGTTCTGCCGATTGGTGACTGGTCAATGTCAATCACCTTGTCAAGATTCTCAAGACCGCTGATTTTTTTGTATTTTCCGGGCTTTTGCTTTGCACGGTTCAGGTCATTTGCAAGAATCTTAAACAGCACTTCATTAACCAAAGAGCTTTTTCCGCTGCCCGAAACACCCGTAACGCAAGTGAATGTTCCCAGAGGAATTTCAACATTAACATTTTTCAGATTATTCTGTGCCGCTCCTTCAAGCCGAAGAAAGCTGCCGTTGCCCTGACGTCTTGCAAAGGGCACAGGTATAAACTTCCGGCCGCTGAGATACTGCCCCGTTTCCGACTCTTTGCACTTCATAATTTCCTCTGCAGTACCCTCCGCAACAACATAGCCGCCGTGAATTCCCGCACCGGGGCCAATGTCAATAATATGGTCAGCGGCACGCATGGTATCCTCATCGTGCTCAACCACAATAAGTGTATTACCCAAGTCACGGAGCTTTTTCAGCATATCAATGAGCTTGTGGTTGTCCCTCTGATGAAGACCGATGCTTGGCTCGTCAAGGATATAAACCACGCCCATAAGCCCCGAACCAATCTGGCTGGCAAGACGAATTCTCTGAGCTTCACCGCCCGAAAGTGTTCCGCTTGAACGTGAAAGAGTCAGATATTCAAGCCCAACACTAACCAAAAACGAAAGTCGTGCCTTGATTTCCTTCAAAATCTGTTTGCCAATGAACTCCTCTCTTTGGGTCAGCTCCATTTCCTCAAAAAAGGTCATTGCCTCCGCAATGGACAGATTGCACACATCATTTATGTTCCTGTCCTTGACCGTAACCGCAAGGCTTTCCTTTTTCAAACGTGTTCCCTTACATTCAGGGCAGGGAGTTGTGTTCATAAACTCCTGAATCTCACGCTTTGCCCAGTCGGAATTGGTTTCCTGATAACGCCTCAGAACATTGTTGACAATCCCCTCAAACCTTGCAAAATGCTCGCCTCTTGCATAGGTCTTTTCATACGAGAGATGCACCTTTTCGCCCTTTGTTCCGTAAAGGATAATGTCCACAATATCATCGGGCAACTCCTCAAAGGGTGTGTCAAGACTGAACCCGTATTTTTTTGAAAGGCCACGGTAATACATTGCCGAAATGCTGTCCTTGTCGGTTCCTGTCCAGCCGTAGCAGGCAATTGCCCCCTGATTTATGCTCTTTGTCTTGTCAGGAACAATTCTTTCCACATCAAGAAGCTCCACCTCACCCAGACCCATACAATGAGGGCACGCACCGTAGGGCGTGTTGAAGGAGAACATTCTTGGGGTCAGCTCCTCAATATTAATTCCACAGTCATCGCAGGCATAATTCTGGCTGAACAGCATTTCCTGTTCATCATCAATCAACTGCACAACCACAAGACCGTTTGCCATTTTCAAAGCTGTTTCAAGGGAATCGGTTAGGCGCTTGTCCATTCCCTCACGAACAACAAGACGGTCGACAACAATTTCAATACTATGCTTTTTTTGTTTGTCCAGCTTGATTTCATCCGCCGACGGGTCAAAAATCTCGCCGTCAACACGAACACGAACAAAGCCGTCCTTTGCGGCTTTTTCAAAAATCTTTGTATATTCACCCTTTCTGCCTCTGATAACAGGGGCAAGAATCTGGATTTTTGTTTTTTCGGGCAGAGCCTTCACGCTGTCCACAATCTGGTCAATGCTCTGTGATTTAATTTCCTTTCCGCACTTGGGACAATGTGGAACACCAATTCTTGCAAACAAAAGGCGCACATAGTCATAAACCTCAGTAACGGTTCCCACCGTTGAACGTGGGTTTTTGCTTGTTGTCTTCTGGTCAATTGATATTGCAGGCGAAAGTCCGTCAATGGATTCCACATTGGGCTTTTCCATCTGACCCAAAAACTGACGTGCATATGCCGACAATGACTCCACATAGCGCCTCTGACCCTCGGCATAAATTGTCTCAAAGGCAAGGGACGACTTTCCCGAACCGCTGAGCCCCGTGAGCACAACCATCTTGTCTCTGGGGATTTTCACGTCAATGCCCTTGAGATTGTTCTCTCTTGCACCCTTGACGTGAATGTATTTACTGTATTTGTTTTCAATCATATTTCTCCCCCCAACTTTCGTATTTCGTCACGCAACTTCGCAGCCAATTCAAACTGAAGCAATTCTGCAGCCTTTTTCATTTCAATGGTTAGCTCAGCAATTGTCTTTTTGGTTACATCCGCTGCAGCATTCTCTGATGTCCGTCTGCCGTGCTTGGGAACCTTGCTGTCAGCAACGGTTGCTTCAATTATTTCGTAAACTTCTTTTCTGATTGTCTTTGGAACAATTCCGTGCTTTTGGTTGTATGCCTGCTGAATTTCACGGCGACGCTCCGTTTCTGAAATGGCTCTTTCCATTGAACCCGTAACTGTGTCGGCATACATTATAACTGTGCCCTCCGCATTACGTGCCGCACGCCCGATTGTCTGAATCAGGGATGTGTCGCTTCGCAAAAAGCCCACCTTGTCCGCATCAAGAATTGCCACAAGTGAAACCTCGGGGATGTCAAGACCTTCACGCAGAAGATTGATTCCAACAAGCACATCAAAAACACCCAGACGCAAATCACGGATAATTTCCATACGCTCAATTGTTTCCACCTCGGAATGAAGATACCTGACCTTCAAATCCATTTCCTCAAAGTATTCGGTGAGGCGTTCTGCCATTTTCTTTGTGAGAGTGGTGACAAGAACCCTTTCATTTTTGGCAATTCTTGTTTTTATCTCGCCATACAAATCATCAATCTGCCCCTCAATTGGCCGTACCGAAATTTTGGGGTCAAGAAGCCCTGTGGGTCGGATAACCTGCTCAACCACCCTTGCAGAGCGTTCCTTTTCAAAATCCGCAGGAGTTGCGCTGACAAAAATCGCCTGATTGATGTGGTCATAAAATTCGTCAAAATTAAGAGGTCTGTTGTCATAAGCCGAGGGCAGACGAAAGCCGTATTCCACAAGATTTGTCTTTCTTGCACGGTCCCCTGCATACATGGCACGAACCTGAGGAATTGTAACGTGGGATTCATCCACCATAAGCAAAAAATCCTTTGGAAGATAATCAAGGAGAGTGAATGGCGGACTTCCCGGTTCTCTGCCGCTTATGTGCCTGGAATAATTCTCAATTCCCTGACAGAACCCTGTTTCACGAAGCATTTCAATGTCATATTTCGTTCTTTCCTTTATGCGCTGTGCTTCAATGAGACACTCCTTTGCCTTGAATTCTTCAACCCGAGCCTCCATTTCAGCCTCAATCTGACCGATTGCACGCTCCAGCTTGTCCTTGCTTGCAACATAATGGGAAGCCGGGTAAATTGCAACGTGCTTCAAAACCTTGATTACCTCGCCCGTAACCGAGCTGATTTCGGCAATGCGGTCAACCTCGTCGCCAAAAAACTCAATCCGTATGGCATTTCCTGAAGAATAGGAGGGGAAAACGTCCACAACATCGCCACGGACACGGAATTTGTTTCGGGTAAAGTTTATGTCATTTCTTTCATACTGAATTTCAATCAGCTTGTCAATAACCTCGTCACGGTCACGCTCCATACCCGTTCTGAGGGAAATCACCATGTTGTTGTAGTCAATGGGGTCGCCAAGACCGTAAATACAGGAAACAGAGGCCACAATAATAACATCACGGCGTTCAAAAAGAGCTGCCGTCGCAGAGTGACGCAGCTTGTCAATATCTTCGTTTGTCTGGGCATCCTTCTCAATATAGGTATCCGAATTGGGAATATACGCTTCGGGCTGATAATAATCATAATAGGAAACAAAATACTCCACCGCATTATTGGGAAAAATCTCCTTAAATTCACTGCAAAGCTGTGCCGCAAGGGTTTTGTTGTGAGCAAGAACAAGAGTGGGTCTGTTCACCTTTTCAATGACATTTGCCATTGTGAAGGTCTTTCCCGAGCCCGTAACGCCCATAAGGGTCTGGAATTTGTCGCCCATCAGAACGCCCTTGGCAAGAGCCTCAATTGCCTGAGGCTGGTCGCCCGATGGCTTATATTGAGATACAACCTGAAAATCCATA
Source organism: Clostridia bacterium (assembly GCA_017436245.1). Classification (GTDB taxonomy): domain Bacteria; phylum Bacillota; class Clostridia; order Monoglobales; family Monoglobaceae; genus SIG440. Next base: position 12,557 of record JAFSDN010000088.1, on the reverse strand, counting down.
CGTCACTTCTCCTTGATTTCTTGTCTCTTCTTTTCACGAATTATCCTGTCCAAGTCATAATGGGTTGCAATGCTGTAACACTCACCGCCCGAAACAATCAGGCTGTCAATCATGTCAATCCCGATGGAGGCAAAAGTATCCTTCAGCATTGCCGACAAATTCACGTCTGCTCCCGATGGACTCAGCACACCGCAGGGATGGTTGTGTACAACAACCGTCTGGCTTGCGTTGTCGTTCAGCGCCTGCCTCACAACCACCGCAGGAGAAACCCCGGCTTCGCCCTGCACACCCTTGGAAACTTTGGATATGGCAAGAAGCTTGCAGGATGCATCAAGGCTGATTACATAAACCTCTTCAATCAGCTTTCCGTAAAAATAGCTCTTGGCAAAATCCGTAATCTTTTCATAGCTATCCAGCTTTGGAGCGTTTTCCTTTGCCATGCTTCGTTCAACAATCCCCAAAAGCTTGGGCAGATTGGTAAGAAACATGGCTGTCCGCTGTCCAACGCCCTCAATTTTCATAAGCTCCTCAACATCAGCATGAAGAACCGCTCCAACGGTTATGAAACGGCGCAAAAGTCTGTGGGCAATGGCGTTTGTGTCGCCCCTGGGGATGACAGCAAACAAAAGATGCTCCAGCTGTTCGTGTGCTTCAAGCATCTCATAGCTCTGTTCAAGAACCTTTTTGTCAAGTCGCTTTCTATGCCCGTCGTGAACACTCACAGCATTTTCCTCCTCAGTTTTTCCAGCACAGCTTCAAAATATTCGGGAATCGCCCTTGAAAACTCCATATATTCGCCCGACACAGGATGCACAAATCCAATCATGTGAGCATGCAAAAGCTGACCGTTCAGCTTAAACTCTTCCTTTTTTCTGCCATAAACCGGATCTCCCACAATGGGATGCCCCGACTTTGACATATGAACTCTGATTTGGTGAGTCCGACCCGTTTCAAGGCGGCACCTCACAAAAGTGTACTTATCAAACCTCTCCAACACAAAAAAATGCGTAACCGCATTTCTGGCGTTTTTTGTTGTTATTGTCATTTTTTTACGGTCCTTTTCGTCACGGCCGATTGGAGCATCAATTGTTCCGCTGTCTTCCTTCAGACTGCCGTGAACCAAAGCAAGGTATTCTCTTGTGAGGCTGTGCTCCTTTATCTGCTCCGAAAGCCCCATATGTGCCCTGTCATTTTTTGCAACCATCAAAAGACCGCTTGTGTCCTTGTCAATTCTGTGCAGAATCCCGGGACGGATTTCGCCGTTTATGCCCGAAAGATTATCACCGCAATGGGACATCAGGGCATTTACCAAAGTTCCGCTGTAATTCCCTGCCGCAGGATGAACAACCATCCCCTGAGGCTTGTTCACAACAAGCATACATTCATCCTCAAAAACAATATCAAGGGGAATTTCCTCTGCAGTGATTTCAACCTCTTTGGCATCGGGAATATTGACCTCAACATCATCCGCTTCTCTGAGCTTGTAATTTGCACGGACTTCCTTGCCGTTGACCCTGATTTCGCCCTGAACAATGAGCTTCTGAACCCGTGAACGGGTCAGCTCTTCAAAGCTGTCAGCAAGGTATGAATCCAGTCTTTTTCCCGCATCCGTTGCACTAATCTTCATTTTCACAGCCTCTTTTTTTATCCTTATCATCAAAAAAAACAAAAAATACCGCCAGCAATCCGGCACCCAGACACACAAAAATATCGGCAACATTAAACACAGGGAAGTCAATCAGTCTGAAATCAAAAAAATCCACCACGTACCCCTGCATAATTCTGTCAACGGTGTTGCCCAAAGCACCCGAACACAAAAAGCTGAGACCCAGCTTCATCAGCGGATGCCGTATTTTATATGTTCTGAGCAGCCAAACAACAACAACCGCCATCACAGCAGCAACAATTATAAAAAACGGCAGCCCGCCCTGCAAAATTCCAAATGCCGCACCTCTGTTTTCAACATAAGTCAGATGAAAAACATCATCAATCAGCGGAATTGACGGTGAGCCTGCCAGATGGTTTTTTGCCAGAAATTTTGTTGCAATATCAACACCAAATATAATAACTGTCAAACAAATATAAATCATATCTTCTCCCGAAAAAACCCAAATCTACCGAAAACAGCCTGCGGAAAATCCACAAAGCTGTCTCAGTCAGATAAAATATAAACTTTCTTTGCTCAAGAGTTATGTAGCATCAACCCTCCGAAGCATCTTCCTTTGCCTCAACATATTCTCCCTTTTCGTTAACAACAATCTTAGGAAGCTCCTGAGTCATCTGCTCCAGTCGTTCAAGAGTCGATTTTGCACCGTTTGCATATTCTTCATCAACTGTTGTCCTCGGCACAGTTGTGGGAACCTCAACCTTGATGTCCCGTCTTTTCACATTGTCGGGCATATTGAAGTCCTTGACAAAATCCATCTGCGAAGTGAGCAATGAAATAATCCTTGTTCTGAACACCTCAATATTACGACGCATTTCCTCATACTCATAGCTGAGACGAGTTACCTCACGGCTTGCATCGGACAAAAGCTGAGCCGCCTTGTTTTCAGCATCCTTGATGATATTTTCCGCACTTCTCTTTGCGTTCTGAATAACCTCGTCCCCTGCATTCTGAGCAACAAGAATTGCACTCTGCAAAGTTTCTTCCATTGACTTATACTGCTTTATTGCATTTGAAAGCATGGCAATCTTGTCTTTGTTTGCAAGATTTTCCTTGTAAATAAGCTCGTAGTTCTCGGAAATAACAGCCATAAATTCTTCAACCTCTGCCTTGCTGTAACCACGAACTTCTTTAGTAAATTTCCTGTTGTCAATATCCAAAGGTGTTAACATATAACTTCCTCCCATCCACAGACCGATTGTGCCTAAACCATCTTTTCAATCCGCACACCCAATCTGCCTTTTTTTGTTTCATTAATTTCCTCGGAAAGCCTGAACCTTCCCTTTCCACGCACCGAAAAAACATCTCCGGGCTTTATCTTTGCCGAAGGACTGTCCTGCTGTGTCCAGTTCACAAAAACACGCCCCTCTGCTATAACGCTCAACACCGAAGACCTTGAGGTTCTGATTGCCGCCGCAACAATGCTGTCAACCCTCAAAGCCGAAACCGTTGCATTAATAATTTCAATCTTTTTTTGCGGAACTTCAAGCTCGCCGATTTCCGCCTTGCGGAGCCGAACACCCTTGCGTCCCACCTTGTCAAGATTTTCAACAATGTAATCGGCAATATTCTCAACAACAAAAACCAGACACCGCTCCTCTGCAATGAGAATATCACCAATTTTTTCACGCTTGATTCCAAGCCCCAAAAGACTCCCCAGAAAATCAGGATGCTTCAGCTCACCAATATCTCTGCCCGTTATTTCTATGACCGAAATCAAATCAGCCGCCGCATCCTCCTCAAGATAATCCGGAAGTGCTGCAAAAAGCACTCTCTCCGCATCAGCATAACCGCCAAAGAAACAGGTTTTCACCATGCTTCTGGGCAAATGCCCTTTCACAAATACGGCATCGGCAGGGGTCAAAAAACCCACAGCCTTTATGCAATTCTGCCTTTCGCAGAGATTCAGCGCATCCTCAATACGGGCAAGGAGCATCTTTTCTTCAACGCTCGGGGTCATCAGTTGCTCCAGGGAAAGATTCCCTTGTTTCTCAGTTCATCCTTGAAGTCACCCATAATGCCCACATTGTAAGGAGCAATAAGAAAGATTCCGTTTGAAACCTTTTGAATGTTTCCGTCAAGGGCAAAAACCGCACCGCTGAGAAAATCAACGATTCTGCGTGCAACATCACGGTCAACAGATTCAAGATTCATAACAACAGGCTTCTTGCTTTTCAGGTGATTTGCAATGTCACGTGCATCTTCAAAATTCTCGGGCTGCATAACAACCAGCTTGAGCTGTGCGGTTGTGTGAATTTTAACAACCTTGTTGCGCTTTCCGCCCTCAAAGGATTCCAAATCGTCATCCTCCAGAAGGGTACTGCTTGAAAATTCACTGTTTTCAATCAAATCATCTTCGTATTCATCCTGCGATTCAAAGCCAATTAGGTTTAACATTTTGTTTACGATACCCATAATTTCCTCCCGAATATATAAATTTAATAGTTTACAAAGTTAAAATTTCGCCAATTTACAGCATATATATTACATTATAACACACTTTTTTCATTTTGTATAGTCTCTTTTTCCAAAAATTCCGGTTCCAACTCTTACCATTGTTGCACCCTTTGCAATAGCAAGCTGAAAATCGTTGGTCATTCCCATTGAAAGGTGGTTCATATCAACATTTTTTATACCTTTTGCAGAAATGTCCTCCGAAAGCTTTTTCAAGCCTTCAAAAACAGCTTCAAGAATTTTTTCATCCTCCACAAATGGGGCAATGGTCATAAGACCTTCAATCTTAACATTTTCAAGCTCCGAAATATTTCTGCACAACTCCTCACACTCCTGAGGACGTATCCCAAACTTGGATTCCTCGCCCGAAACATTCACTTCAAGCAGAATCTTTTGAATTTTGTCATGCTTTTTTGCGTGCTTGTCAATTTCCCTTGCAAGTTCAAAGCTGTCCACCGAGTGAATAAGCTCAACCTTGTCAATGATATATTTCACCTTGTTCTTTTGCAAATGTCCAATCAAATGCCACCGAACAGGCTTAACGCTTTCATACTTCTCCATTATTTCCTGAACACGGTTCTCGCCAATATCCGTAACGCCAAGGTCAATTGCCTCGTTAATCACGTCAACCCCATAGGTCTTGGTCACCGCAATCAAAGTCACATCCTTCGTCTGTCTGCCGCAATTTCTTGCAGCTTCGGCAATCCTTGTTCTGACCTCGTTCAGATTATTCTCAATATAAGACATCCTATCTCACAACCTTGTTATCATAAAGATTTTTTCCGCTTATAATCAGCTCATCATAGAGCTTTATTGTTTTTTCGCCGTCATCGTTCTGTTTTGCAACAATAACCCATTCCTTGTTGTTGTACAGAATTTTCACGGGTACAAAACGCGACTTGCTGTTTTTCACAATATAGACCCCTGTTTTTCCGTCAACCATTCTGATGCTCTCGGCAGGAATCCTGAACCCTTCATGTCTGCTTTTTATTATCTGAATATTTGCTTTTGATGTGGAGGTTATGCTCTCAATAAACTCGCCCGACTCCACAACCACAACTGCCTTGCCGTCTTTTTCGTCAATAATCTTTTTGACCGTTCCCTGAACCGCATCAACGCTTATATCTGTGAATCTGACATCAACAGTGTTGCCCGTCTTCATATCCTCAACAAAGGTGGAGGGAACAACAAAAGCAACGCTCCACGAATAGTTTCCAACAATTTTCCCCACCGGTGCATCCTTCTCAACCTGTCCTGTTGTCATATTCTTTATGTCGCTTTTTTTCAGATTTTCAATATAATCAACCGAAATTTTCTCCAGAGCAGGAAGATTCAGACTTTCTTCCATTCCGTCAATTCTCGACGTGAACGCACCCGATTTTGGAGCATAAACAACCTTTCTTTCAATGTTATACTGTGCTTCAAGCTCGGCTTTGCGTTTTTTCAGAGCCTCAGCCTCACCAACTTCCTTTTCGGGCTCAATGAGACCCTTTGCAATACGCTTTTGCTTAATCAAATCGTCAACATCATTTTTTGCCGTCATAAGCCGATCAAAATCCAGTTCATTGCCCATTCGGGGAACCTCCCGAACAATATCAAGAATCCCCTGCTCGATTTTTGCAATGTCATTTTCAGTGAGCCCAACAGCTTGCTTTTCCGAAATCTTTTTTATCTGCCGTTCAACATCCTCAAGCTCACGGTTTGCCTGAACATTTATTTCATTCTTATAAATATAAACAATTTCCTCACCGGTTTTCACTCTCTGGTCTTCATCAGCAACGCAAAAAACATATCCGGCTTCCGGGGTTCGGATTACGGTCTGCTCACGAAAAACAAAACCCTCAACATTGATGAAATCTTCTTCAACGCCGTTTCTGACAATCATGGTTTCCATTCTGTTTCCGTAACTGAGAGCATAATTAACACCCAGACACAAAGCAAAGGCAACAAGAATAAAAATCATAAAAGCAACAGGGCTTTTCTTCTTTTTTTTCACTTTTCCGTTATTGTCCATATCCAAAACTCCATATGCCTTATCTTTTTGTTCTATTATAAATGATTATATCATATTACTTCAAAAAAGTAAAACATTTCTCAAAAATCTTTCCCAGTTCTTCCCGGTCCTTTGGTTCAACCCAGTTGATTCCCGAATTTCTTCTGAACCATGTGAGCTGACGCTTTGCATATCTGCGGCTTTCCATCTTTATCTTGTCAACCGCCTCATAGTACGTCGCTCTGCCGTCAAGAAATTCAAGAAATTCCTTGTACCCGATGGCCTGCATCGCTGTTGTATCCCTGTCAATCCCCATATCTCTCAAGCCCTGAACCTCTTCAAGAAGTCCTTCAGCAAGCATCTGATCAACACGGTTATTAATTCTGTCATACAAAAATTCACGGTCAATATCAAGACCAAAAATCAATGTGTCATAGATTGGTTCACGCTTAGAATCGGCATTAACCGCCGTAAAAGTTCTGCCTGTGACATGGCAGATTTCCAAAGCCCGAATCACACGTCTCAGATTGTTGGGATGAATTTTTGCCGCCGCCTGAGGGTCCTTTTGTGCCAGCAAATCGTGAACCACCTGATTGCCGCACAAATCCGCCATTTCAATCATTTCTTCACGGAACTTTGGGTCATTGGGAATATCGGGGAACACAATATTTTCAACAATACTGTCAAAATAGAGACCTGTTCCTCCTGCCACAATCGGAACCTTGCCGCGAGCAACCACATCATCAATACATTCCCTTGCCCTCTTGGTGAACTCCGCAACGCTGTAATTTTCATAAGGTTCAACTATATCAATCATGTGATGCTTCACTTGTTGTTGTTCTTCAATTGTGGGCTTTGCCGTTCCGATGTCCATATGCTTGTAAATCTGCATGGAATCGCACGAAACAACCTCGCCGTTGAATTCTTTTGCAATTTCAATGGCAAGAGCCGTCTTACCCGATGCAGTGGGGCCAACCACCGCAATAATTTTTTCCAACAAAAGCACCTCCCTGATATTCGTTATTATTACACAATTCTTTTAAACATCTTTTCAAGCTCACGCTTGGTAAATTCCACTTTGATTGGTCTGCCATGGGGGCAAGTGGTAATTCCCATCCTTTCAAGCTCCTCCACATCACGGACAACCGCTTCCATTTCAGGCAAGCTGAGTTTTTTGTTGGCTTTGATGGCATACTTGCATGAAACGGTGTCAAGAATCCGTTCCTCAAAGCTCAGCAGCCCTGAGGGTCTGCCGTCAGCAAGAATCCCTATGACCTCCACCGCCAGCGCCTTTATGTCCTCCTCATCGGAAACATACGGGGTCTGACGTATTATAACCGAATTTCTGCCGAACTCCTCAATTTCAAAGCCCATATTCAACAGTTTTTCACGGTTTTCACGAATCACGGTTATTTCGGAATTATCCACCTCCAGAACAATTGGCGCAAGAAGAAGCTGACCCGAAACACCACGTTCCTCATAGTCTTTTTTCAACATTTCAAATCTTTTCCGCTCATGGGCAGCGTGCTGGTCAATCAAAAACATCCGATTGTCCTTCTGAGCAATCACATATGTATCAAAAATCTGTCCCACAACTCTTGTAACAGCTTCCGTCTCAAACAGAGGCTTTTCCTCATTGTCAAACAAGTTTATTTCAGGCTGTTTTGCAATAGCTTCCTTTACCTCAGGCTTAACCTCCTGCACAACAGCCTCCTCTGCCCTTTGGACAGCCTTTGGCATTTTTTTCAGAGCAAACCCAAAAATTTTGTCAACATCATTATCCTTGGCAGGCTCCTTGAAGCTGAATGAATTTTTCTGTGGAATGGTATTCTCCATAAATCCCGAAATAATCTTTCGGTCAACGGTCTCCTGCTTTTTTTCGGAATAATCCTGCCTTGGGGCAACCACCTGTTTTTCAGGCATCCGTACCTCAGGAGCAACAACCCTTTCCTCAACCCGCACATCCTGAACCACAGGAATTTCGGGCTTGCGGTAAATTGCATTTTTAACCGCATGATAGACTATGTCATAAACCTCTTTTTCGTTGGCAAACTTGATTTCGGTTTTTGCAGGATGAACATTCACGTCAACCAGGCTTGGTGAAAGACAAATGTCAAGAACAAAGAACGGAAACTTTCCCGTCATCAGAACATTTCGGTATGCTTCTTCAACAATTTTTGAAACAACATGGTTTTTTATGTATCTGCCGTTGACAAACAAGGTCTGCCGTGCCCTGTTTCCCCTTGCAAGCTCCGATTTGCCCACCACACCCCGAACCGAAACTCCGTGCTCGGTATGGTCAACCTCCATAACGCCCTTTGCGTGGTCGATTCCGTAAATATTCAGAATTGCATTTTTAAGATTTCCGTCACCCGAGGTTGAAAACTGCTCCTTTCCGTCACAAATATATCTGAAAGCAATATGGGGCTTTGAAAGGGCAATCCGTCCCATAACATCAGCCACATATCCTGCCTCTGTTGAATCCTTTTTCAAAAACTTCATTCTTGCGGGAACCGAGGCAAAAAGATTTTCAACAACCATAACCGTTCCCTCATTGCAGGCAACTGTTTCCTTTGCCTTTGCAACGCCATGGTTAACGGTCAGATGTGCCCCTTCAAGTGTACCCTTTTCCTTTGTGATAACCTCAACGTCGGACACCGCACAAATGCTGGCAAGTGCCTCGCCACGGAAACCCATTGTCTGAATTTCAAAAAGGTCGTCAATATCCTTCAGCTTGCTTGTGGCATGACGAACAAAGGCTGTTTCCACTTCATCAAATGGAATGCCCTTTCCGTTATCTTCAACCGAAATATATGCAACGCCGCCTTTTTTGATTTCAACAGTAATACGGTCAGCACCGGCATCAATTGAATTTTCAACCAGCTCCTTCACAACCGCCGAGGGTCGCTCCGCAACCTCGCCTGCGGCAATTTTATCCGCAACCGCCTGTGAAAGCACATTGATTTCTGCCATAACAAGCTCCTTTCTTTAATAATTATAGATTTTCTGCTTTCGCTTTTAGCGCATAAAGCTTTGTCAGCGCCTCCATGGGCGACATACTGTCAAGGGCAAGTCCCTTTATTTCAGCAACAATCTCATTCTCTTCAAAGCCCACAAAGCTCAGCTGGTCAACAAATTTATCCTCACTCTTTTTTGGAGTCTTTTTGTGGGAAACGGCCGCTGCTCCGCTGCCGTCACGAAGCTCCAATTCCTTCAGAATCTCCTTGGCACGCTTTGTAACGTCCTTCTTGACTCCCGCAAGAGCCGCAACCTCAACGCCATAACTGCCGTCAGCACCGCCACGGATAATCTTTCTCAAAAATGTAATATCATCACCATGCTTTTTCACAGCAATGCAGAAGTTTTTAACTCCCTCAATACGGTCTTCAAGCTCGGTCAGCTCGTGATAATGGGTGGCAAAGAGAGTCTTTGCACCACATTTTTTCTTGTCTGCCATAAACTCAACCACCGACCAGGCAATTGCAAGGCCGTCAAAGGTGCTTGTTCCTCTGCCGATTTCATCAAGAATCACAAGACTCTTTGATGTTGCATTATCAAGAATATAGGCAACCTCGTTCATTTCCACCATAAATGTACTCTGTCCTGCCGAAAGGTCGTCCGAAGCACCAACTCTTGTGAAAATCTTGTCCACAACACCGATTTCAGCCGATGATGCAGGAACAAATGAACCCATCTGAGCCATAAGAACAATCAGTGCTGTCTGACGCATATAAGTTGACTTACCTGCCATGTTTGGGCCCGTTATAATTGCAATCTGGCGTTTGTCGCCGTCAAGCTCGGTATCGTTGGGTATAAACATATTTGTGATGTTTTCAACAACGGGATGTCTGCCGTCCTTAATCACAATTCTGTCGGAAATATTCATATCGGGCATAACATATCTGTTCTTTTCAGCCACATAGGCAAAGGAGCAAAGAACGTCAATTGTTGCAATGGCATGAGCGGTCATCTGAATTCTTCCCACCTGCTCCGCAACCAAATCACGAATACGGCAGAAGATGTCATATTCCATATTAACAATCTGACCCTCTGCCTCAACAATTCTTTCCTCAACCTCTTTTATCTGAGGTGTTATGTATCGTTCACAGTTTGAAAGTGTCTGCTTTCTCACAAAATAATCGGGAACATCATTGGCATTGAGCTTGCTGACCTCAAGATAGTAGCCAAAAACACGGTTATAGCCCACCTTGATGTTTTTGATTCCCGTCTTTTCCTTTTCTTCCTCGGCAAAGTTCCGAATCCAGTCAACGCCGTTTTTCATAACCTCTCTGCGCTCATCCACATCAAGATTGAACCCGTCACGGATGAGGTTGCCCTCACGGAGAGACGTTGGGGGGTCGGGGTTTATGGAATCACGAATAACACCCTTAACATCCCCAAGCTCGTCAAGACTCTCGCCCAGCCTGCGCAAAACTCCTGCCTCACACTTTGCAAGAATCCCCTTTATCTGCGGAAGAGTGTCAAGGGAATCGGCAATTGCAAGCAGGTCACGGCAATTTGCCGTTTTGTAGGTTGTTTTTGCAATGAGCCTCTCAATATCCTGAACAGGCTTGAGCAAGTCAATAATTTCCTCTCTCATAATGGGGCTTGTCAAAAGCTCACCCACAGCCTTGTGCCTGTTCTGAATCATTGCACAGTTTGCAAGGGGCATGGTTATCCACTTTCTCAGCAATCTTCCGCCCATGGAGGTTTTTGTCTTGTTCAGCACTGCAAGCAAACTGCCCTTTGCCTTTCTGTCACGCATGGTTTCAAGTAATTCAAGGTTCCTTATGCTGTAAAGGTCAAGCTCCATAAACTCCTGAGATTCAATAATCTGAACCTCACGAAGGTTCTTCAAATCGGTTTTCTGAGTGTCGCTGAGGAACATGAGCAAAGCACCCAGACTCCGCATTGCATAACCCTTTTGAAACAGCTCAGGCTGAACATCGCCAAATTTTTCCTCCACCGACTTCTTTGCGGTTTCCGAATCAAAAGCCCAGTTATAATAATTGCGTACCGAACAGCCAAACCTTTCACCAATGGGGTCAATCAGGCTCTTTTTCTCGTATGCTTCAAGATTGAAAATAATCTCCGCAGGGGAAAATCTGCTGATTTCGTTAAGAAGCTGAATCACGATGTCGTCGCCCTCAAACTCATTAACCGAAATTTCGCCCGTTGTAATATCAACAAAAGCAATTCCTGCACCGTATTCTTCAACAAAAACAGATGCAAGATAGTTGTTCTTTGAATCATCCAAAGCCGCTGCATCCATAATTGTACCGGGAGTCACAACACGGATAACCTCACGCTTGACAATTCCCTTTGCCGCCGCAGGGTCTTCGGTCTGCTCACAAATTGCAACGTTATAGCCGTTTTCAACCAGCCTTGCAATATAGCTGTCAACCGAATGGAAGGGAACACCGCACATGGGCGCGCGCTCCTCCTGACCGCAATCACGTCCCGTAAGAGTGATTTCAAGTACCTTTGATGCAATATGAGCATCCTCAAAAAACATCTCATAAAAATCGCCGAGACGATACATAAGAATGCAATCCTTATATTCATTTTTAATTTCAAAATACTGACGCATCATGGGCGTATATTCCGCCATCTGCAATTCCTCCCGAATTTTGGACAGATGCGACATCCGTCCCCGAAAAATCAAAATTTAATTCATAACTCTGTGCGGCTCAACCGTCATACTAATGACAAGACGAACAGCCTGCACAGTTGCCGCTGCAGCCGCCCTCGGCAGTTTCCTGCTCCTGACCTGTAATGAAGTAGCTGAGAACAGCATTAACCTGCTGTACCATAAGGTCAAATTCCTTGCTTGCCTCAATATATTCGGCAATGAGCTTGTTACCTGCAATCTTTTCAAATTCGTCCTGAACATACTTTCTGTAATTTTCAAGGTCGTCCTTTGAAGGGTCTTTGCCTCTGAGATTCTCGGTTGCAGTTTTTCTGTTTTCGTTGTATGTGCGAAGAAGGTTTGTTGCCTCTTCGTCATTGTTCATGGCATCCCCTGCCGCTGTCAGTCTTTCACGTTCGGGACTTTCGGCAATAAGTGTGCCAAGCTCCTGTGCTTTTTCAATAATTGTGTTTCTCATTTTTCTTTACCTCCGTATTAATCAATAATTTCGCCAATCAATGACCATGTTTTAACTTCAGTTATTTTCACATCAACAATTTTCCCCACAAGCGCCCCGTCGCCACGGAAGTTCACAATCTTTCCGCCGTCGGTGCGTCCGCAAAGGAATTCAGAATTTGTTTTGCTGGGGCCTTCAACCAGAATCTTTTCGCATCTGCCAAAGTACGCATCATTTTTACGCTTTGAAATTTCGTTCTGAAAGGCAACCATTCTGTCAAAATTGCTGTGCTTTTGGGCATCGGTGAGGCAATCCTCCATATCTGCCGCAGGCGTTCCCTTTCTCTTTGAATAAATAA
>JAFSDN010000087.1 GCA_017436245.1 Clostridia bacterium | reverse complement strand
TGTGAATTTTTTCATAATAACCTTCCTTTTTTGTATAAATACACTTGTATTCCTAGATTTTTATCGTTTTTCTTTCCCCTCCTTAAAATAAATTTCAAGAAACAAGTTAATCACATTATAGCCCGAATACGGGCTATTGTCAATAGAATTTAAATATTTTATACTTACTTGTAGAAAAATATAATTGGTGAATAAAAGATGATAGTTTTTGATAAACTGTGGATAACGATGAAAAAAAGAAACATTTCGCAGTATAAATTAATAAAAACATACGGAATCAGCACCGGACAACTTGATAGGCTGAGAAAGAATCAAAATGTAAACACATATACATTAAATATGTTATGTGAAATTTTGGAATGTGACTTAGGTGATATTGCAGAATACAAAAAAGAACAAGAAAAATAGTCTAATCATTCATACTTTGATTGATTGGACTATTTTTTTGTATTTTAAAAACGCACCACAGAAAAATCCGTGATGCGTCTTAAAATATTTCAATTGTTTTTAACAGCTTATTTCATTGCTTCTTCAATAGCAACTGCAACTGCAACAGTCATACCAACCATTGGGTTGTTACCTGCGCCCAGAAGGCCCATCATCTCTACATGGGCGGGCACTGATGAAGAACCTGCAAACTGAGCATCTGAGTGCATACGACCCATTGTATCAGTCATACCATATGATGCAGGACCTGCAGCCATGTTATCAGGATGAAGTGTACGTCCTGTACCGCCACCTGATGCAACTGAGAAATACTTTTTGCCCTGTTCGATACATTCCTTTTTGTATGTACCTGCAACGGGGTGCTGGAATCTTGTGGGGTTGGTTGAGTTACCTGTGATTGAAACATCAACACCTTCAAGATGCATGATTGCAACACCTTCACGAACGTCGTCACTACCGTAGCAACGAACCTTTGAACGTTCGCCGTCTGAATATGCCTTTTCGCGAACAATCTTAACTTCGCCTGTTGCATAGTCAAATTCAGTCTGAACATATGTGAAGCCGTTGATTCTTGAAATAATCAGAGCAGCATCCTTACCAAGACCGTTGAGGATAACTCTGAGGGGTTCTTTTCTAACCTTGTTTGCACTACGTGCAATACCAATTGCACCTTCAGCAGCAGCGAATGATTCATGACCGGCTAAGAATGCAAAACACTTTGTGTCTTCGCTCAGGAGCATTGCACCCAGATTACCGTGGCCAAGACCAACCTTTCTGTCATCAGCAACACTGCCGGGAATACAGAAAGCCTGAAGACCTTCACCGATAACCTTTGCAGCTTCAGCGGCTGTCTTTACGCCTCTCTTGATTGCAAGAGCCGCACCAACAACATAAGCCCAGCCTGCGTTTTCAAAAGCGATGGGCTGAATACCCTTCACGATTGCATAAGGATCAATGCCCTTTTCGTCGCAGATAGCCTTTGCTTCGTCAATTGATGCAATGCCGTTTGCATTCAGAACTTTGTTTATAGTATCAATTCTTCTCTCAAAACTTTCAAATAAAGCCATTATCCTATACCTCCTTATTCGTGTCTGGGGTCAATCATCTTGACTGCATCCTGAACTCTGCCGTATGTACCCATAGCCTTTTTCATAGCTTCGTTTGCGTCCATGCCGCCTTTAATCATATCCATCATCTTGCCAACGTGAACAAATTCATAACCGATGATTTCGTCATCTGCATCAAGAGCAATTTTTGTAACATAACCTTCAGCCATTTCAAGGTATCTTGAACCCTTTGCAAGAGTTCCGTACATTGTACCAACCTGGCTTCTGAGACCCTTACCCAAGTCTTCAAGACCTGCGCCGATGGGAAGACCGCCTTCTGAAAATGCTGTCTGAGTTCTTCCGTAAACAATCTGGAGGAAGAGTTCGCGCATAGCTGTGTTGATTGCATCACAAACAAGGTCTGTGTTGAGAGCTTCAAGAATTGTTTTGCCGGGGAGAATTTCTGATGCCATAGCAGCAGAGTGTGTCATACCGGAACAACCAAGAGTTTCAACAAGTGCTTCCTGAATGATACCATCTTTAACATTGAGAGTCAGCTTGCAGGCACCCTGCTGAGGAGCACACCAGCCAACACCGTGTGTAAGACCTGAAATATCAGTAACTTCCTTTGATTTTACCCATTTTCCTTCTTCCGGTATGGGTGCGGGACCGTGATTTGCGCCTTTTTTAACAACGCACATTCTTTCTACTTCTGAAGAATAAATCATTTTTTTCTCCTTTCCCTTGGGCTTTCGCCCTAACCTTTTTGGTTTTAATTTTCTTTTTTCTTTTGAAAAAATCCATTTGATGTTATTGTAACATAAAACGACGGTATTTTACAAGTATAATTTTATATTTTTTTAAAAAATGTTATATTATTTTTGATTTTTGTTAAAAATATATCAATGCAAAAGAAAACACTAAGTTTTTTATGGTCAATTTCGCAGTATAAAACAAGCATGTACAATGTTTTTAAAAAATTGTTGAAAATTCTTCAGTAAGATATTGACAATTCAGTTCAAATGGTATATTATATAGTATAGTTGGTTAAATGCGTCCATTTCTGCAAACTGCAGATTTTATGAACACATCAATCGCGTGGCTCTGCATTTGCCAATGTATGCGACAATCTGATTGAATGGCTTAATTTGCTTTATGCCAATAAAAAAGAAAGGTGACAGGAATATGTTCGGACAGGATATAGGAATCGATTTGGGCACAGCCTCGGTTCTGGTTTATATAAAGGGCAAAGGGATTGTTGCCAAAGAGCCTTCGGTTGTTGCCGTTGACAAAAACACCAACAAGCTTTATGCTGTTGGGGAAGAAGCCCAGAGAATGCTTGGAAGAACTCCGGGGAATATTGTTGCCATCCGTCCTTTGAAGGATGGCGTTATTTCGGACTATGACACCACCGAAAGAATGATAAAATATTTTTTGGGAAAGGTTACAAAGCGCAGTATTTTCAAGCCCCGTGTAATCATTTGTGTTCCCAGCGGTGTAACCGAAGTTGAAGAACGTGCTGTTATTGATGCCGGAATTCAGGCAGGGGCAAGCAAGGTGCACCTTATTGAAGAACCTTTGGCGGCTGCCATTGGTGTTGGAATTGATATTTCGCAGCCTTATGGCTCCATGATTGTTGACATGGGCGGAGGAACGTCCGATGTTGCAGTTATTTCCCTTGGCGGTATTGTCACAAGTCAGTCAATCAAGGTTGCAGGAGATAAATTTAACGATGCAATTGTCAGATACATTAGAAAGAAGTATAACATTCTGATTGGCGAAAGAACAGCTGAGGAAATGAAAATAAAAATCGGTTGTGTATATCGCCGTGACGATAATCCTTCGATGGATATAAGAGGAAGAAGTTTGGTTTCAGGCCTTCCAAAGACCATAACAGTTTCGTCCTATGAGATTCTGGAAGCCCTTTCGGAAACATCGGCGGCAATTATTGAAGCCGTGAAAGCGGTTCTTGAAAAGACTCCTCCTGAGCTTATTGCCGACATCAGCGCAAGGGGTATCATTCTTACAGGCGGCGGTGCATTGGTTTACGGTATGGACAAGCTCATTGAGTATGAAACCGGAATCCGTACAATTGTTGCAGATGATGCAGAATCCTGCGTTGCATTGGGAACGGGTAAGGCACTTGATAACATCAAGATTCTTCAAAGTTATAACCCAACTGCAAGATACGCAGAAAATCAGTAAAATAATCGCAGGACGGTTTGCCGTCCTTGCGGTTACATATACACCGAAGTGGAGAGCGTTTGCGAGCACTGTCGTTGGCAGAATAAGCGAGCAAAGAATTTAGGACACCGCAACAAGACATAACGTACTGGCTCGAAATCATTCGAAATCTTTTGAATTTGTTGGAACGCAATTTTCCGCAACCCCTGTAACAGTGCGGTTTTCAGCAATCGGTGCTGACAATAAAAAAATTCTTTTCTAATGGAATTTCTAATAAAATTTAACATTTGCTTTAAACTCATTTTTTGAGTTTATATATACACGGAGCGGTATCGAAGTGGTCATAACGAGCGCGACTCGAAATCATTCGAAATATTGTGCCGTTCTGACCATCAGAACTGCTCGTAACCCCCGATAAAATAAGGGTTTTTGAAAATTTGACAATTTAATAATTTTGTTTGTTCTCTCCTGTAGTTCTCTCCTTTTTCCAGGAACTACAGAGAGTGAATATATATGAGGACAGGTATCGAAGCGGTCATAACGGGGAGCACTCGAAATGTAGTGAAGTTAGAGGAAGTCCCAACCGCTACAAACCCTGATTCTACGGGACTTTTCTGAAAATTTAATATCGTTGTTTTTAGCTGTT
>JAFSDN010000086.1 GCA_017436245.1 Clostridia bacterium | reverse complement strand
AGAACCGGAGATTTGAGCGTTCCCGGTGATTTTGTTGACACCGACGGGAATGTTCTTGGCAAGCACAGAGGAATTATTCATTATACCGTGGGGCAACGAAAGGGGCTTGGAGTCACCTTTGGAAAGCCCATGTTTGTTCTGCGCATTGATGCAGAAAAGAATCAGGTTGTGCTTGGCGAAAAGGGAACGGAATTTTCGGACACCCTCATTGCGGACAAGTTGAATTTCATAACCTTTGAAAAGCTGACACAGCCAATCCGTGTTGCGGCAAAGGTGCGTTACAGCGCAAAAGAGGCAGAAGCAACCGTTGAACCCATGGAAAAGGGCTGTGCAAAAGTGACCTTTGATAGCCCCCAAAGGGCAATCACACCCGGTCAGGCAGTTGTGTTTTATGAAATTGGCGGGGAAAATGTTATAGGTGGGGGAACGATATTATGAGTTTTATTGATATTAGAAAAAAGATAATTGAAAATGGCTACAAAAACCTGAACAACAAGCAGCTTGAAGCGGTGGTGAACACCGAAGGACCGCTTCTGGTCATTGCCGGTGCAGGTTCGGGTAAGACCACGGTTATTATACATAAGATTGCGCATCTTCTGACCTTTGGAAGAGCCTATGAGGATACCTCGGTGCCTGCCGGACTTGAAGATGAAGAGCTTGAAATTCTTGAATGGTTTGCAAACGGCGAAATTGAGGAGATTCCGCCACACTTGTGGGATTATCTCAAGGTTGAGCCTGTGCGGCCTTATAATGTTCTTGCAATCACATTTACAAACAAGGCGGCGGCAGAGCTGAAATCACGTCTGAACGCAAAGCTGGGCGGCATGGGTGACGATGTGTGGGCATCAACCTTTCATTCGTCTTGTGTGAAGTTTCTGAGACGTGATATTGACCGTTTGGGTTACGAAAAGAGCTTTGTTATTTTTGATACGGCTGACCAGCAGACCTTGATTAAGGAATGCCTTAAGGAGCTTAATATTGACTCAAAGGATTTTGCGCCAAAGGCAATTGGCGGCGCAATCAGTCAGGCAAAGAACGAGCTTGTGACTCCTGAGGATTATGCACAGATTTTCAAGGCAGACTTCTTTAAGTCGGTTGTTGCAAGGGTTTACACCCTTTATCAGAAGAAGCTGAAAAAGTATAATGCCCTTGATTTTGACGATTTGATTATGTGCACGGTGAAGCTCTTTGAGGAGAATCCCGATGTTCTTGAATATTATCAGAACAAATTCAAGTATATTCTCATTGACGAGTATCAGGACACAAA
Organism: Clostridia bacterium; assembly: GCA_017436245.1. GTDB lineage: Bacteria > Bacillota > Clostridia > Monoglobales > Monoglobaceae > SIG440. Next base: position 3,981 of record JAFSDN010000086.1, on the reverse strand, counting down.
CCATGCTCAGTACCGTCTGGTTAGCCTTCTTGCGGCAAAACACCGCAATTTGTGCGTTGTTGGTGATGACGACCAGAGTATTTATAAGTTCAGAGGTGCGGATATTTCCAACATTCTTGGCTTTGAAGAGGAATTTGAAAATGCAAGGGTTATCAAACTTGAGGAAAACTATCGCTCAACACAGAATATTCTCAATGCGGCAAACGAGGTTATCGGCAACAACCGCGGACGAAAACAAAAAAAGCTGTGGACGCAGAACGGAGAGGGCGACAAGCTGACGGTTTATAATGCAACCAACGAGCATGACGAAGCACGGTTTATTGCCGAAAAGGTTCAGGAATTCAACAGTCAGGGCGAAAGTTATAACGATTTTGTGGTTTTGTACCGTATGAATGCGGAGTCCCGTGTGGTGGAAGATACGTTGCTTCGAATGGCAATTCCGTACAAGGTTGTGGGCGGCCTCAGATTCTATGACCGCAAGGAAATCAAGGATTTGACATCATACCTCAGATTGGTGCAGAATCCAACGGACAATGTGGCATTCCGCAGAATTGTCAATGAGCCAAAGCGCGGAATCGGAGACACTACGGTGGACAAGATTCTTGACATTGCGGAGGCAGAGGGTGTTGGCGCAGTTGAGATTTGCCGACGTGCCACCGAATATCCCGAGCTTTCACGCAGTGCCGCAAAGGTTGGAGTTTTTGTGGGGATTATGGATGACCTTGCAAAGGACAGAACATCTGCGACCACTCTGGAGGATTTTGTGAGGTGCGTTCTTGAAAAGTCGGGTATGATTTCGGCTCTTGAAAGGGATGACACGGTTGAAAGCAGAACAAGAATCGAAAACCTGAAGGAATTTCTTTCAATGGTTCAGGAATCGGTGAAAGAGAATCCCGAAACAACCCTTGAAGACTTGCTTGAAAACATATCTCTTGTTGCGGATATAGATAACTATGACGAGGCGCAGGAGGCGGTTACGCTGATGACCCTCCACAGCGCAAAGGGACTTGAATTTAAAAACGTATTTCTCATTGGTATGGAAGAAGGAATCTTCCCCGGAGTACGTTCTCTTGGAATGGAGGACGAAATGGAGGAGGAACGCCGTCTTTGCTATGTGGGAATCACCCGTGCAAAGGTTCGCCTTTATCTGACTCATACCGACACCCGAACCTTGTTTGGCACAACCAAGTATAACATGATGTCACGGTTTTTGAAGGAGATTCCAAAAGAGCTTGTGAATCAGGAATCTGCAAAGAAGCAGACTTTGGCTGATTTTGGCTTTACGTACACGCAAAAGCCGCAGATGGACAAATCAATGTTCTCGGGCGCTGCGCCTGCAAAGGCGGCAACGGCATCGGGTGGCAAGGCTGCACTTGATTTCAGCGCCGGCGACAGAGTTCTTCACCGTAAGTTTGGTGAGGGAACGGTTCTTGAAGCAAAGGCTCTGGGTGCGGATATGTTCCTGAGAGTGAAGTTTGACACTGTTGGCGAAAAGAATCTTATGGCGGCGTATGTTCAGCTTGAAAAAATTTAGGCGGTGAGACCTTATGTATAATGATTTTGCCGAAGTCTATGACAGACTTCAGGATGCGGATTATGACAAATTTGTTGAATTTTATGAGCAGGTTTTTCAAAGGCTTGGCATAAAGCCCGAACTTGTTCTTGACCTTGCCTGCGGAACGGGAAACATAACACTTCCCATGGCAAAACGGGGTTATGACATGATTGGGCTTGATATGTCGGTTGAAATGCTGAATATTGCAAGGGACAAGGCGTATGAGGAGGAACAGCAGATTCTCTTTTTGTGTCAGGATATGTGCGAGATGGAGCTTTTTGGTACGGTTGATGCCATTGTTTGTGCTCTTGACGGTGTGAATTACATAACAGATTACGAGAATTTGAAGAAACTTTTCAGACTTGTTCAGAATTATCTGAATCCGGGCGGTGTGTTTGTTTTTGACATAAACAGTGTGCACAAGCTGAAAAATGTCCTTGGAAACAACACCTTTGTCAATGACGAGCAGGGAATATTTTATGTGTGGCAGAGTGAATTTTCGGAGGAAACGCAGATTTGTGACTTTGGTCTGACCTTCTTTGAGGAGCAGGAGGACGGAAGTTATGAAAGATTTGATGAATTTCAGCAGGAACGTGCGTATACCGTGGCAGAGATAACCCAGGCGGCAGAGGCGACAGGCCTTGAAGTGACAGGAATTTACAAAGACTTTGAATTTGTGACGGCAGCTGACAGTGATGAAAGAATTTTTTTTGTTGTTTCCAAAAAAATAGGTTGACAGAAATTGGCAAGAGTGCTATACTAATCAGGTGGACAACATAAGTTGACCCAAGAATTGGAGGACAGTTTTATGCAAAAAGGTAAAGTGAAATGGTTTAATGCTGAGAAAGGTTTTGGTTTTATTGAAACAGAAGAAGGAACAGATGTTTTTGTTCATTTTTCAGCAATTGCCATGGACGGTTACAAGACCTTGGAAGAGGGCGCAGAAGTTGAATTTGAGGTTGTCGAAGGAGCTAAGGGACCGCAGGCGGCAAATGTTACCCGTGTGTAATCCCAACTTCGTTGGATAAACAAAATAAGACTGAAATCGGCTCACAAAGTGAGCCGATTTTTGCATAAAGTTGAGAAAGGTTGAAAATTATGTCAGATAAATTAACAAAAGCCGTTACAAAAAACGGGTTTATCAGAATATATGCGGTAAATTCAAAGGGGATTGCTGAGAATGCAAGAAAGTTCCACAGCACAATGCCGACGGGTACGGCTGCTTTGGGCAGATTGCTTACGGGAGCTGTTCTGATGGGGGCAATGCTCAAGGATGAAAATACTTCTCTGACCCTTCAGATGCACGGCGACGGGCCTTTGGGCAGAGTGATGGCTGTGGCAAATTCCGAGGGCGATGTTAAGGGCTATGTTGAAAACCCCCTTGCGGAGCTTCCCCTCAATCATCTTGGAAAGCTGGATGTGGGCGGTGCAATTGGCCGCAACGGATACCTCAGCGTTGTGAAGGATATGAACATGAAGGAGCCTTATATCGGACAAGTTCCCATTCAGACGGGCGAAATCGGCGATGACCTTGCCTTTTATTTTGCTCAATCGGAGCAGGTGGCAAGCCTGATTGCTCTTGGCGTTCTGGTGGACCGGGATTACAGCGTCAAGCAGGCAGGTGGCTTCATTGTTCAGATTATGCCCGATTGTGATGAGTTTAATCTGAAAAAGTTTGAAAAGGCGGCTGAGGGGCTTTCAAGCGTTACGGCAATGCTGGAGGAAGGGCTTTCAAACGAGGAACTTATCCGCAGAGTTATGCATAATTTTGAAGTTGAAATCCTTGAAGAAAAGGAAGTGGGCTATCATTGCGACTGCTGTGACGAACGTATGCAGCGTGCAATTGTCAGCCTTGGAAAAAAAGAAATTCAGGATATAATTGATGAGCAGGGCGAGGCTGAGATTGTTTGTCAGTTCTGCAACAAGGGCTATAAGTATGACAAAAAGGCTCTTGAAGACATGCTTGAAAGGGCAAAAAGGTAGTTGCTTATGAAAAGGACATTGATTGTTGTTGATATGCAGAATGATTTCATTGATATGGCGTTGGGCACAAAAGAGGCGGTTGCTATTGTTCCTGCGGTGAAGTCAAAAATTCAGGAATATATCAGCCGTGGCGATGAGGTGATATTCACCCGTGATACCCATCAGGAAGATTATCTTGAAACTCCTGAGGGCAAAAAGCTACCCGTCCCCCACTGTATTCAGGGAACAAAGGGGTGGGAGATTGCGGACGGACTGTATGTTGATGGATGCAAAATTATCGACAAACCCAACTTCGGGTGGCCCAATTGGAAGGATGAAGAGCTTGAAAACGTTGAGTTGATTGGGCTTTGCACGGATATTTGCGTTGTGTCAAATGCGTTGATAATCAAAGCGGCATTTCCTGATGCCGAGGTTTCGGTTGACAAAAACTGCTGTGCGGGAGT
>JAFSDN010000085.1 GCA_017436245.1 Clostridia bacterium | reverse complement strand
CGTGCCGCTATCATGGCTGCATTGTCTGTGCAAAGCACAAGCGGTGGATAATGTATATTTATACCATTTTCTTGTGCATATTTTTCAGCCAGCTCGCGAAGTTTAAGATTGGCTGCAACTCCGCCTGCAAGGCAAACGTCCTTTACGCCTTCTGCCTTTGCAACCTCTATAATTCTTGAAGCAAGAACATCACACACGCAATATTGGAATGAAGCTGCAATGTCCGCAACGGGCACTTCTTCTCCCTTTTGCTCAAGCTTGTGAATCATATTAATTACATTTGTCTTTACACCGCTAAAGCTGAAATCAAGAGAATTTTCAAAAGAAACCCTCGGAAAATCAAACGCATGTTCGTTGCCGTTTTCTGCCGCCTTTTGAATTTGTGGTCCTCCAGGATAACCAAGACCAAGTACCCTTGATATTTTGTCAAATGCTTCTCCTGCCGCATCGTCACGGGTTTTTGCAATTACCCTATAGCTGTCGTAATCATCAGCCTTTGCAATTGTTGAATGTCCTCCTGACGCAACAAGACACACAAACGGCGGCTTCAGTTCAGGTGACGAAATATAGTTTGCGCTGATGTGCCCCTCAATATGGTGAACAGCAATCAAAGGCTTGTTGAGTGCAAGAGCAAGAGACTTTGCATAATTCACACCCACAAGCAATGCACCCACAAGACCTGGCGCATAGGTTACAGATATTGCATCAATATCATCAAAAGTTGCCTTTGCATCAGCCAAAGCTTCGTCCACAACACCTGATATACACTCAATGTGCATTCGTGATGCAACCTCAGGCACAACTCCGCCAAAAAGCTTATGTTTTTCAATCTGTGACGCAATAACGTCTGACTTTACATCAAATTTTCCGTCATATTCAACTACCGCCGCCGATGTTTCGTCGCATGAGCTTTCTATAGCAAGTATTCTTGTCATTTTATCAACCTCTTAATCATTGAATGTTTTTGTCATTAAAACTGCATTTTCAGCAGGGTTTTTATAATAGTTCTTTCGCAATCCAACCGATAAAAAACCGTTTTTTCCATAAAGGTTTATCGCCTTTTCGTTGCTCTGTCTAACCTCAAGGGTTATGCTTTGCAATCCACGCTTGCGGCATACATCAAAAAGCCTTGACAACAACTCTGTAGCAATATTTTTCCTGCGAAAATCAGGATGAACAGCCACGTTTGTAATCTGCCCCTCATCGACGGAAATCCACATTCCTGCATAGCCCACCACTTTGTTGTCATCATCTATCGCCGCAAAGTAGCAAGTATATTCACTTGACAGGTCCCCCACAAACATTCCCTTTGTCCACGGTTCGTCAAAACAGAGATTTTCAAGCTCAACAAGGCTTTCTATGTATTCTTCTGTCAAAGTTACAATGCGGTACATAAAACTCAACCCTCTAAACCTCAATAAATTTATAACCTGCCGCTTTGTAAAGCCTATTGCTTACAGCAAGGTTAATTCCCTTGTCGTCAATATCTTCTGCAAAAATCACATCAACCTCTTCATCATCAAAGGCACGAAGATGTGCAAAAAGGGTGTTGGCATACTCCTGCGGATTATCTCCCATATATTTGACCATGCAGTTTTTTGGTAAGTCATATTTGCCGTGGCATAAAACACCTATTTTTGCGTATTTATCAGCCACACTGCTAATATACTCAACAAAATTGCCCTTTATT